>CAZOQY010000011.1:0-24200 GCA_964581835.1 uncultured Streptomycetaceae bacterium
GCGGCGATGAAGTACTTCGTGCTGGGCGCGCTCGCCTCCGGCATGCTGCTCTACGGCATGTCCATGCTCTACGGCGCCGCCGGCACGCTCGGCATCGCGCAGCTGGCGGACGTCATCGCCGCCGAAGGGGGGCGGGACATCGTGCTCGTGTTCGGGCTGGTGTTCGTCGTCGCCGGGCTGGGATTCAAGCTGGGCGCGGTGCCGTTCCACATGTGGGTGCCGGACGTCTACCACGGCGCACCGACGGCGGTGACGCTGTTCATCGGTTCCGCGCCCAAGCTCGCCGCCTTTGCCTTCATCATGCGCCTGCTGGTGCAGGGACTCGGCGCGGAGAGCCTGGTCGCGGAGTGGCAGCAGATGCTCACCTTGATGGCGGTGCTCTCGCTCGCGATCGGCAACGTTACCGCGATCGCGCAGACCAACCTGAAGCGGATGCTGGCCTATTCCACGATCAGCCACATGGGCTTCCTGCTGCTCGGCATCCTGTCCGGGGACCTGGTCGGCTACGGCGCCGGCATGTTCTACGTGGTGGTCTACGTTCTCATGAACCTCGGCGCTTTCGGCATGATCATGCTGCTGTCGAGGCAGGGATTCGAGGCGGAGAACCTGGAGGACTTCAAGGGGCTGAACCAGAGAAACCCGTGGTACGCCTTCCTCATGCTGCTCCTGATGTTCTCGATGGCGGGGGTGCCGCCGACGGTGGGCTTCTACGCCAAGCTTTCGGTGTTGCAGGCGGTCGTCAACGCCGGCTTCGTCTGGCTCGCCGTGTTGGCGGTGCTGTTCTCGTTGATCGGCGCGTTCTATTACCTGCGCCTGGTCCGGATCATGTACTTCGACGCGCCGACGGACGCTTCGCCGATCGTGCCGCGCCGGGGAGTGCGGCTGCTGATCAGCGCGAACGGGCTGCTGGTGCTGCTGTTCGGCATCCTGCCGCAGCCGCTGATGGCGCTGTGCCTGTACTCGATTCAGGTATCCCTCTAACACCCGTAAGCGGTGAGCGGTAAGCAGTAAGCGGACACGGCAGGCATTCCTGCTCACCGCTTACTGCTGACTGCTTACTGGAGTCGTTCATGGCCGAGAACCCTCCCGATTTCACCGAGACCCCGCTGTCCTCGAAAACCGCCTACCGCGGCAAGCTGCTGCACGTGCTGGAAGACGAGGTGCGGTTGCCCAATGGTCACAGCGCCCGCCGCGAGTTGATCCGCCACCCGGGTGCGGCGGTGATGGTGCCGATGCCCGATCCGGAGACCGTCGTGCTGGTGCGCCAGTTTCGTTACCCGCTCGCCCGGCATTTCTGCGAGGTACCGGCGGGCAAGATCGATGCCGGGGAGGCGCCATTGCAGACGGCGCGGCGGGAGCTCAGGGAAGAGTGCGGCTACGAGGCGGGAGAGTGGACCCATCTCGCCACCATCCACCCCTGCATCGGCTACTCGGACGAGCGTATGGAGTTCTACCTGGCGCGGCAGCTGCGCGACGTTGGCCGCGTGCCGGACGAGGACGAGTTCCTGGAAATGATCACTGTTGACTTCACCGAGGCCCTGCGCTGGGTGAAGGAGGGAAAGATCACCGACCAGAAAACGGTCATCGGTCTGCTGTGGGCCGATCGCTTTTGCCGCGACTAGCCGCGGCAAAATCCGGGAGATCGGGAGTGCGGCAGATCGGAAGGTGGGAATACGCTCGGTTTCGCTCTCCCGCCCTGGCGGTAGCGACGATCTCCCGGCCTCCCGGGAGTAACGTTAGGCGGCGTCGGCCGTACGGGCGGGCAGCGCCAGCCGGGCGGGATGCTCCAGCGGCACCGGCCGCTGGAACAGGTAGCCCTGGCCGAACTGCGTGCCCATGCCGAGCAGCAGGTTCAGCACTTCCGGGGTTTCCACCCATTCCGCGATGACCTGCTTGTCGAGGCCCCGCGCGACGTCGTTCAGCGCGCGCACGAAGATGCGGCTGCCCTCGTCGGTAGCGAGGTCGCGGACGAAGCTGCCGTCGATCTTGAGGTAGTCGACGTCGAAGCGCTTCAGGTAATAGAACGAACTGAAGCCCGCCCCGAAATCGTCCAGCGCGAAGCGGCAACCCATTTCCTTCAGCCGCCTGATGAAGGTGAGCGTCACGTCGATTTCCGACATCGCCGCCGTTTCCGTGATTTCGAACACCAGCTGGCTGGGGTTGACGCCGCTCTCGCGCAACATCGCCATGAAGCGCTGTATCCAGTGCTGGTCGGAGATCGAGACGCGCGACAGGTTGACGAAATAGCGCAGCTTGCGGCTGGCCTCGCCGCTCGCGCGCAGGTAGGCGAGCAGCTTTTCCACCACCCGCATGTCGATTTCCTGGATGATGCCGAGGGATTCCGCCAGCTCGATGAAGTTGCCGGGCAGGATGGTGCCGCCGGCCTCGTCGCGGATGCGCACCAGTATTTCGTAATGCACCGGCTTGCGGTCCTTCAGGCGCACCACCGGCTGGTGGAACAGCACCAGGCGGTCCTCGTCGAGCGCGTCGCGCAGCTTCTTCGCCCAGTGGATGCGGCGGTGGGTGCTGCGCAGGTTCTCGGACGGCTGGTCGAACAGCACGTGGCGGTTGCGGCCGAGATCCTTGGCCTGGTACATCGCGATGTCCACGTTCGACAGCAGCGCCAGCACGTCGGCGCCGTGGAAGGGGTAGAGCGCGATACCGGCCGAAACCGCCAGGCTGGAGACGACCTTGTCGTCGGCGGCCTGGAAGCGGTAGCGGCGCACAGCGTCGAGCGCCTGTTCGGCGACCTCGATCGCCTCCCGGCGCAGCGCCGAGGGCAGGTGGATCGCGAACTCGTCGCCGCCCAGGCGGAACAACTCGCCGTCGACGCTGCGGGCGAGGTCGCGCAGCACGCTGCCGACACCCACGATCAATTGATCGCCGGTGCGGTGGCCGAAGTGGTCGTTGATGTACTTGAAATGATCGATGTCGAGAAAGAGCAGGGCGCCGACGCCGTCGGCCTGCAGGGCGGACTCGATCCGGCGCTGCAGGCTGTGCCGGTTGGGGAGATCGGTCAGGGCGTCGTGCAGTGCGAGGTGCTCAATGCGCTGTGTCGCCAGGTGCTCCTCGGTGATGTCGCGGGCGGTGCCGCGGATGCCGAGCATCGCATGGGTGTCGTCGAGCACGACGCGCGCGTTGATGCCGATCCAGCGGTCCTGCCCCTTGGCGGTGACCAGGCGCGTGACGAAGTGCTTGACCTCGCCGTGGCGCTTCAGGGTGGCCAGGAAGCGGCGGTTGGAAACGTGGGAAGTGCCGGCCTCGAAATCGAAGAAGCAGCGGCCGATCAGGTCCTTGGGCGCGAGCCCGAAAATGGTGGTGGCGGCGGCGTTGAGGTAGGTGAAGCGCCCCTGCGCGTCCGTGGTCCAGATGAGGTCGTGCGAGGTTTCGACCAGGTCGCGGTAGCGGTTCTCGCTCTCCAGCAGGAGCTGGATGATGCGGCGCTTTTCGGCGAGCGACTTGCGGATCGTCGCCAGTTCCTTGTTGGTCTTGTCCGCGCCGGTGTTGAGGCCGACGCCCGACAGGCGTTCGATCACTTCCCGCGAGTAGCGGCGGTGTCCGCCCAGGGTGCGCCCGGCGACCAGCACGCCCTGCTCGTCCCAGCGCCGCAGTTTCTGGATCGGAATACCCAGCATCTCGGCCACCTGCTGGATGGTGTATTCCGTTTCCGGCTTGCTCACGACCGCCCCCCTGTCAGGCGCAGATCTCTTGGCCGCCGCGGCAGGCCGCGGGCTCTTGTGCTTGATTCGGCTCATAAGTCTAGCAGAGGGATTCGGTGCCGGGGAACGACCGTTTGCCGCACTCGCCCGGGCCCTCTCTCTCAGTGGATCTGGTGGGACTCGTTCAGCCCGTTCTGGCGCGAAACCAGGCGTTGCATGAGCTTGAGGTCGCGCGGGTTCAACCGCAGGGCGCTGTCTACCCAGATTTCCACCACGTCGAGCAACTCCTTGAAATCAAGGCGATGCACCTTGCGGCGAGCCTGGGCCAGCCCGGCCAGGCCATTGCGGCTGCGGCTGCGCTGCTTGATGAAGGTCGCAACCCCGGCTTCGCCCTGGCCGTCCTCGACGACCGAGTCGATGACGCCCATCGCGACCATCTGCTCGGCGCTGTAGATCTTGCCGCTGGCGATCAGTTCTTCCGCGCCGCGCTGGCCGATGCGCCGGTCGAGGAAGGAGTAGGCGCCCATGCCCGGGAACAGGTTGAACAGGATCTCGGGAAAGCCGAAACGGGCGCTCTTCTCGGCGATGATGACGTCGCTCGAGAGGGCGGCCTCGAAGCCGCCGCCGAGGCATTCGCCCTGCACCAGCGAGACGGTGGTGACCGGCAGGTCGTGGCCGACGTAGTTGCGGTAGAGGACATCGATGCAGGCGCGGCCGTAACGCAACAGGCCCTGGCGGTCGCGGGCGTCGATCAGCTGCTTGAAGAGGTCGAGGTCGCCGCCAAGATTGAACACGCCGCGCTTGGCGGAGGCGAGCACCACGTACTCGATGTCGTGTTCTTCCCCGAAGCAGTCGATCCGCGCGCGGCTGCCGGCGAGAAACTCGTAATAGGCGCGGATGTCGGCGAGCAGCGGCGGATTGAAGCAGGGGCGCGGCTCGGGCGCCCAGCGCGACCAGATGGCGCGCGCCTCCTTGTCGAAATGCACGCTCAATTGCGGCGAGAAGCTCAACGCGATGCCGGCGGCGAGCGGCTGGGTGGCGGGAACGTGGCGGACTTCCAGTACTGCGGACGGGATGTGCATTTCCATGATGGTTCTCCCCTGAGAGAAATGGATGAGTAACGGATGAGAAGCGCGCGCGTGATCTAAGTCACGCTTCGATTAAATGCCAATCCAGGATTACAAATCAAATCTAACATTTTGATAGATTTTGATATTCTGGTTTAGAAACAGGGGGTAACGAATAGCTGCCCCAGAATGGGCGGGGGGTGCGCCAGGATAGGTGTGGCGTACCGCGCAACAAGCGCCTGGCGCCCAACGCGCCTTCCTGTTTGACGTCAGTGCGTTCCACAGTTGATAATCAAGATTAAATATAATCGGTAAGTCTTTGTGCTAATCCGATTTTTCAGGGCTGCCGTCGGTGCGTGGTATCGGCTGCGGGTCGAGGGGGATACCGCCCAGCTGCACCAGGGGCGGGTGCTGATCGTCGCCAACCACGATTCGATGCTGGACGGGGCGCTGCTGGGCCTGTTCCTGCCGGGGGTGACGGTCGCGATCGCGGGCGATGGCCTGCGGCGCCCGCTATTGCGGGTGCTGATGCGGTTCGTCCCGCACGTCATACTCGATGCGGCCCGCCCCCTCGCGCTGAAGCGGCTGATCGGCCTGGTGCGCAGCGGCCGGCCGGTGGTGGTGTTTCCGCAAGGTTCGGCGACCACCACGGGCGGTCTCACCAAGATTTACGACGCGGCCGCGGTGATTGCCGCGCACTGCGACGCGCGCATCGTTCCGGTGCGCATCACGGGCACGCTGCATACCCGGTTTGCCGCGGTCGGCGGCTCGTTTCCCCGGCGCTGGTTCCCGCGCGTCACCATCCAGGTGCTGCCGGCGCAGGCATTGCCCGAGTCGTCCCGGGTGTCCGGCAAGCAGCACCGGCGCCGGCAGGCGGATGCGTTGCTGCGGATCATGCAGCACATGATGTTCGCCTCGCGCAAGCAGCAAACGCTGTTCGAGGCGCTGCTCGACGCCGCCGGCGCGTACGGCCGCGGCACCCGCATCCTGGAGGACACGCAGCGCGAGCACACCTACGGTGATCTCATCAAGGCCAGCCTCGCGCTGGGGCGCCTGGGCGGCAAGCTCGCCGGGGAGGGCGAGGTCGTCGGCGTGCTGATGCCCAACGTCACGGCGACGGTCGCGCTCCTGTTCGGGCTTTCCGCGATGCGGCGCGTGCCGGCCTTGCTCAACTACACGGCCGGGCCCGACGCGCTGAGGAGCGCGTGCATTGCAGCCGGCATCAAGACCGTGATTACCTCGCGCCGTTTCGTCGAGGTCGCGAAGCTGGGTGGTTCCGTCGCGGCGCTCTCCACGGTGCGCATCGAGTATCTCGAGGATCTGCGCGGGCGGTTCGGGTTGCTCGACAAGCTGTGGCTGATCGGCTGGGCGCTGTGGCGCCCGCGTTCGGTGATCCGCGGGCGCGACCCGGGAGAGACCGCGGTCGTGTTGTTCACGTCCGGCTCGGAAGCGCGGCCCAAGGGCGTTGCGCTCTCCCACGGCGCGCTGATCGCCAACGTCGCGCAGATGGGCGCCGTCATCGACTACGGCCCCAACGACAAGTTCCTCAACTCGCTGCCGATCTACCACGCCTACAGCCTGACCGCGTGCACGCTGCAGCCGCTGCTCTCCGGGACGCGGATGTACCTGTACACCACGCCGCTGCATTACCACGTCATCCCCGAGCTCGCCTACACCCGCGGCTGCACCTATGTTTTCGGCACCAGCACTTTCCTCGCCCACTATGCGCGCCGGGCGCATCCGTACGATTTCAACAAGGTGCGCGTGGTGGTCTCGGGCGCGGAAAAGCTGAATCCCGAGGTGGCCTCCCTGTGGCTCAACAAGTTCGGGTTGCGCATCATGGAGGGCTACGGCGCGACCGAGTGCGCGCCGGTGCTCTCTCTCAATACGCCCCTGTGTTACCGGCCCGGCACGGTGGGCCGCATGCTGCCGGGCATCGAGCACCGCATCCTGCCGGTGCCGGGCATTACGCGCGGCGGCGTGCTGCACGTGCGCGGACCCAACGTCATGCGCGGCTACTACCTGTACGAGCAGCCCGCGACGCTGCAACCGCCGCACTCGGAGGCGGGCGAGGGCTGGTACAACACCGGTGACGTGGTGGAACTCGACGAGGAAGGCTTCGTCACCATCCACGGCCGCGTCAAGCGTTTCGCCAAGATCGCGGGCGAGATGATTTCGCTCGAAGTCGTGGAGCGCATCGCGCAGCATGCGTCGCCCGGGCACCAGCACGCCGCGGCGCTGGAACTGGTTTCGCAGTCGGGGGAGAGCACGGTGCTCTTCACCACCGATGCGCGGCTCGACCGCATGACGCTGCAGAAAGCGGCGCGCGAGCTCGGCGCCCAGGAGCTCGCCGTCGCGCGGCGCGTGGTGCACGTCGCGTCGCTGCCGCTGCTCGGCAGCGGCAAGACGGATTACGTCACGCTCAAGGCCCTGGCCGAAACGGGCGGGCAGGCCGCTTCCCGCCACTGACCCTCCGCCATTGCCGGCCGCCCGGCCGGGTGTAACATGAACCGGTCACCGCGGCGGGTTGCCGCTGCGGCCCGTGTCGTTACCCACAAGGAGGAGACCATGGCCAAGGGCAAAGCGAAAGGCAGCGTCTATCGCGTCACCGAGCTGGTCGGCACCAGCCGCAGTTCCTGGGAGGATGCCGCGCGCAACGCGGTGGAAGTGGCGGGGCGCTCGCTGCGCGACCTGCGCGTGGCGGAAATAACGAAGACCGACGTCGTGATCGAGGACGGCAAGGTCGCCGCCTTCCGCGCGCGCGTCAGCCTGTCCTTCAAGTACGAGCGCTGATGCGGGCGGGCGCCAGGCGCCCGCTCATTTTTTCGATCGCGGCTCGTCCGCCACCGGCGGCAGCGAGCGCAGGTAGGCGATCATCGCGGCCATGTCCGCGGGTGTGAGCTGGCTGGTGGTGTTGCGGATCACCTCGCCCATCGCCTCGGCGGGCACGTCGCCCTCCGCAGTTACCCCGGTCACCAGGAAATCCTTGATGTCCTGGTCGCGCCACTTCTTGAGTCCGCCGCCCGGCGTGAGGTTGGGGATTTCCTTGCCTTCGGGACCCATGCCGCCGGCCATCAGGCGGCTCTTCTTCGGACCGCCCAGGAAATTGCGCGGGGTGTGGCACTCGCCGCAATGGCCGAGGGCCAGCACCAGGTAGGCGCCGCGGTTGATAACGTCCGAGACGCCCGGCGCTGGCGCGAGCGGCCCGGGCGTGAAGAACAGCCATTTCCAGAACGTCACCAGGAAGCGCCAGCCGAAGGGGAAACCGAGATCGTGCGCCTGGTTTGCCCGATTGCTGGGCGGCAGCGTGCGCAGGTAGGCCCAGAGGTCGCGGAGATCGGCGTCGTTGATGCCGGTGAACGACGGGTAGGGGAAAGCGGGAAAGTAATTGGCGCCATCGGGGCGCTCGCCGTGGCGCATGGCGCGGATGAAGTTCGCTTCGGTCCATTTGCCGATACCCGCCTGCGGGTGCGGCGTGATGTTCGGGCCGTAGAAAATGCCGAACGGCGTTTTCAGCGCGCGGCCGCCCGCGTACGGTGTTGAACCTTCCTTTTCAATGGTGTGGCAGCCCATGCAGCCGGCGGCCTTCGAGAGGTATTCGCCGCGTTTGGCGTCGCCCTGCGCCAGTGCGGGCGCCGCGAGCCCGATCAGCAGGGCCAGCGCGGCCGGAGGGAGGAGATATCGCATGGATCGAATCATAATCGTTGCGCCCGCATAAAGCGAAAACCCCGCCGCAGCGGGGTTTTCGTGCATCGAGTCCGAAGAACTATTTCGCGCGGAAATCGTTGTGGCAGGCGGCGCACGACTTGCCGACTTCCCCGGCCGCGGCCTTGAAACCGGCCTCGTCCTTCGCGGACGATGCCATCTTGGTCACTGCGGCGGTGAAGCGGTCCTGCGCTTCCTTGAACTTGGCCTCGTTCTCGTAAATCGCCGGCAGCGCCCGGCTCTTCTCGTCCTTGGTGTTGGCGTGGAAGCCGTCCCACGGCATCTGGCTCAAGGCCTGGAGGTAACCCGAATTGCGCGCGGCGACTTCGGCACTGTAAGGAGCCTTGCCAGCCGCCATCGCGCCCAGCGGGCCGAAGTACTTGCCGATCAGCGTCATGGCCGCCTGGCGCTGCTTGACCAGTACGTCGGGCTTGGCCTGTGCCAGGACGGAGGTGGCGTAACCTGCGCCCGTGCCGAGGGCCAGCGCAAGACAGGAATAGAGGACTTTCTTCTTCATGCATTTCTCCTAGAGTTGAGTTGGCTCACAGCTCATCGCATCGGGCCGGCACGCATTCAGCGCGCCCATACTATAACAGCGGCGGATGGTGGTCTATTCCAGGGATTTCGCCGGGCTGCGCCCCGGCGAAATCCTATATCGTGAAATCCGGCTTTCCACTCCGGTTGCGCTTGATATCGCCGCGCCGCTTCTTGCTTTCCAGGCGCCGCTGCCGGGACCCGCGGGTGGGGCGGGTCGGCCTGCGCTGTTTGGGTGGAACGGCCACCTCGCGGATCAGTGCAACGAGGCGCTCGATTGCATCGCGGCGGTTCTGTTCCTGGCTGCGGAAACGGTGCGCCGTGATGATCAGCACGCCGTCCCGGCTCACCCGGTTGCCGCCGGCCACGCGCAGCCGCTCGCGCACCGCCGCCGGGAGCGAGGCCGAGCGGGGGATGTCGAAGCGCAACTGCACGGCGGTCGCGACCTTGTTGACGTTCTGACCGCCCGGGCCGGAGGCGCGGATGAAAGAGAGCTCGATCTCGTTTTCGTCGAGCTCGATGCCGGGTGGCACGCTGATCACGCGGCGAGTGTACGGCGCGGGGGAGATTCAGTAAACTAATGACTGTTCCCGCGTTCCAAGGCACGGGACTTTCCCGGAGACGAACATGAAACGGACCCTGTCGATGCTGGCGGCCATCATGCTGCCCCTGTCCGCCCTGGCCCACCACGGCTGGAGCGAGTACGACGCATCGAAGCCGCTGACCGTGACCGGCGCCATCAAGGCGTCCGGCTACGAGCATCCCCACGGCCACATCAGCCTGGAGGCGCCGGGCAGGACCTGGCAGGTGATCCTGGCGCCGCCTTCGCGCATGGAGCGGCGCGGTCTCGCGAAAGACGCATTGAAGCCCGGCGCCCAGGTGACCGTGACGGGTTATGCCAACCGCAGCAAGCCGGAAGAGATGCGCGCGGAGCGCATCACGGTGAACGGCAAGACCGTCGAGTTGCGCTGAGGGAGTTGCGCTGATGCAGCATGAGCACGGCGCGCCCGCGCTGGGATGGGTCGAGCAGACGGCGCTGGCGACCGCCATGCGCCAGGAGCTGTGGCTCTATCCCGCCGTCGAGATCCTGCACATCTGGGGTTTCGTCGTGCTGGTCGGGTCGGTCGCCATGCTCGACTTGCGCCTGCTGGGGCTGTCGCGGCAGGTTTCCGTGCGGCAGCTCGCGCGGCACCTGCTGCCCTGGACCTGGGGCGCGCTCCTGATCATCGTGCCGACCGGGCTCATGATGTTCATCACGCACGCCGGGGAGTTCATCTCGAATCGCGCCTTCGTGCTGAAGCTGGTCCTGATTTTTGCCGCCGGCATCAACGCCGCCGCTTTCCAGCTGGGCCCGTATCGCAGCGTCCAGGCGTGGGACAGCGGCCTGCCCACGCCGGTGGCGGCCAGGCTCCACGCGGCGCTTTCTCTCCTGATATGGATGGGTGTCATCGCATGCGGACGATTGCTGGCCTATCTCTGACGCCGCGGCTGGGTTACGCGGCGGGTTTCCTCGTCTGTGCGGGGCTGATCGGCTACGCCCTGTACCTGCAGCACTACGAGTACCAGAATCCCTGCCCGCTGTGCATCCTGCAGCGCATCGTCTACATGACGCTGATGGGGGTATTCCTCGTCGCGGCACTGCACGGCCCGGGCCGCACCGGGGCGAGAGTCTACGGCGGCTTGTTGCTGGCGACGGCGGCCGTGGGCGCGGCCATCGCGACCCGTCACGTGTGGCTGCAGAACCTGCCGAAGGACCGGGTGCCGGAATGCGGGCCCGGGCTCGAATACATGCTGAACCGGTTTCCGCTGACGCAGGCGCTCGAGAAGATACTGGCCGGCAGCGGCGAGTGCGCCGAGGCCGGCTGGCGGCTGATGGGACTCACCATCGCCGGCTGGTCGCTGGTGTGGTTCGTGTTGCTGGGCGCCTACGCGGTTTATCTCACGTGGCCGTCCGTGAAGCGCGCAACGTGATCGCCGGGAAGCGGCCGCCGGGTCAGGCGGGTATGTCGGGCTCGAGCTGGCGCTCGAGCATGGCAATCTGGTCTTTCAGGAAGAGCTTGCGTTTCTTGAGTCGCTGCAACTGCAACTGGTCCTGGGCGGCGCTTTGCGACAAACGGTAGATGACGTCATCGAGGTCGCGGTGCTCCGTGTGCAGCTGGTTGATCTTCACCTTGAGACCTTCGACGTCGGCGGTATGTATCATGGGACTATCCTCCATACCATCGAGACAGAGACATGAGACAGAGACATACGAGACAAAGACATGCGGAGAGGTGCGTCAATCCAGTATAGACCCAATAATTTCAAAAAACGAGTCCGCGGCCGGGCATGAAGTCCGACCTTTTGCTTCCGGCGCAGCAGAGACAATAAACCCCTGTTTTTTCTTGATAAGCCCCGCGCGTTTCGCGCCGGGTGAAGGAAGGCAAGCGTGACCATCACGATACAAGTCAACGGCCGGCGCCACGAAACGCCGGCGGACCCGGAAACGCCGCTGCTCTACGCGTTGCGCAACGATCTCAAGCTGAAAGGCGCGCGCTTCGGCTGCGGCCTGGGCCAGTGCGGCGCCTGCACCGTGCTGGTGGACGGCAAGCCGGTCCAGTCCTGCGATTTCCCGTTGTCTGCCGCCGCGGGCAAGTCCATCACCACCGTGGAAGGGCTGTCCGCCGAAGGCAGGCTGCATCCGCTGCAGCAGGCTTTCATCGACGAGCAGGCCGCGCAGTGCGGTTACTGCGCCACCGGCATCATCATGAGCGCGAAGGCGCTGCTCGACGCCAATCCGCATCCGACTGATGCGCAGATACGCGCCGCGTTGAAAGGCAACCTGTGCCGTTGCGGCACGCACCAGCGGATATTGAAGGCGATCAGGCGCGTTGCGGAGGCGGCGAAATGAGCGAAGTCCCAGCCCCGCGCAAGCTTCCCGGCAACCTCAATACCAACCGCCGGCTCGATCGCTGGCTGCGGATCGACCGCGACGGCACGGTCACGGTGTTCCCGGGCAAGGTGGAAATCGGGCAGGGCATCCTGACCGCGCTCGCCCAGATCGTCGCCGAGGAACTCGACGTGGCGCTCGCGCGCATCCGCATCGCGCCCACCGATACCAGCTACAGCCCGGACGAGGGCATGACTTCCGGCAGCCAGTCGATCACCGACGGCGGCGTCGCGCTGCGCTATGCCTCGGCCGAGGCACGCGACCTGCTGCTGCAGCGCGCGGCGGCCCGCCTCGGCGTCTCGCTCGAGCAGCTCGCGGTGGCGGACGGCGTCGTCCGCGCTCGCTCGAGCGGCAGCGTGACTTACTGGGAGTTGACCGGCGACGACCTGCTCGCGCGCGAGGCCACCGCCGAAATTCCGCCCAAACCCGCTTCTTCCCACACCGTCATCGGCACGCCCGCGCCCCGGCGCGACATACCGGCGAAGGTGAGCGGCGCGCCGGTCTACGTGCACGACCTCGAGCTGCCCGGCATGCTGCACGGGCGCATTGCGCGCCCGCCGAGTTACCAGGCACGCCTGGTTTCGCTCGACGAAAAGGAAGTGCGCGCGCTGCCGGGCGTGACGGCAGTGGTGCGCGACGGCAATTTTCTCGGCATTGTCGCCGAGCGCGAGGAACAGGCGATTCGTGCGCTGACCCGCGTCAAGCGCCTCGCGCGCTGGGAGGAGACGACCGCGCTGCCGGAACCCGACCCGCGTTTCCTGCTGAAAGAGACGACCGAGGACGAGGTGATCAGCGAGAAACAGGACGCCGCGGCGGCCGCGCGCGCGGCGCGCGGCCTGGAAGCGGAGTACACCAGGCCGTACATCGCGCACGCCGCCCTGGGGCCGTCCTGCGCCGTGGCGCGTTGCGACCAGGGCCGTTACACCGTGTGGACGCACAGCCAGGGCGTCTACCCCTTGCGGCGCGACATGGCGGAAGTGCTCGGCGTCGAAAAGGAGCGGGTCGTGCTGATCCACATGGACGGCGCGGGCTGTTACGGCCACAACGGCGCGGACGACGTCGCGCTCGACGCGGCGCTGCTCGCGCGCGCCGTGCCGGGGCGCCCGGTGCGCGTGCAATGGATGCGCGAAGACGAATTCCAGTGGGAGCCCTACGGGCCGGCGATGGTGGTGAAGCTGAAAGCCGGGCTCGACGGCACGGGCGGCATCGTCGACTGGACCGAGGACATCTGGAGCAATTCCCACAGCACGCGCCCGAGCGGGCTCGGCGGGGTCAACCTGCTGGCCGCCTGGCACCTGGAAAAACCGTTCAAGCCGTCGCCGCCGCGCAACCCGCCGCTGCCCGGCGGCGGCAGCCATCGCAATGCCATACCGATCTACGATTTTCCCAACCAGCGGGTGACCAACCGGCTGGTGAAGCGCATGCCGGTGCGGGTGTCCGCGCTGCGCGCGCTGGGGGCGACCGCCAACATCTTCGCCATCGAGTCGTTCATGGACGAGCTCGCCGCCGCGGCGGGCGCCGATCCCGTCGAATTCCGGCTGCGGCACCTCAAGGATCCGCGCGCGCGCGCGGTCATCGAGACAGCCGCCGCCAAGGCCGGCTGGCGCAAGGGCGAGAAGGGCGACGGCTCGCGCGGCCGCGGCATCGGCTTCGCGCGCTACAAGAACGGCGCCTGCTACCTGGCGGTGATCGTGGAAGTGGAGATGGAGCGCGAAATCGCGGTGCGGCGCGCCTGGGCGGCGATCGACGCCGGGCTCGTCATCAACCCGGACGGCCTCGCCAACCAGACCGAGGGCGGCATCATCCAGGCGGCGAGCTGGGCGTTGAAGGAAGCGGTGCGCTACGACCGCAATCGCATCCTGACCGGCAACTGGGACGACTACCCGATACTGAACTTCGAGGAAGTTCCATCCGTGGAAGTCACCATCCTCAACCAGCCCGAGCAGCCGCCGCTCGGCGCGGGCGAGGGCCAGCAGGGGCCGACCGCCGCCGCGATCGCCAACGCCATCCACAACGCGATGGGGGTCAGGCTTCGCGACATGCCGTTCACGCGCGAGCGCGTGATGGCGGCGCTGAGCCAGTGACGACAGAAGAAGGGCGACTACCGGGGCGAAAAAAAAGCGGACCGGCCAAAAAGGCACCGGCCCGCCTCCGGGGGAGACGTGTGTTCAGATCTGGCTGGCGAGCGCGGTGACCCGGTTGATGAAAGCCGGTTGGACGGTTTCCGCATCTGCCGGCAACGCCGGGCTTATTTCCTGCGGGCGCTGAAAGCAGGACAGCGCGATCACGCCGAAAGCAGGGTTCCAGTTGACGCACAGCAATTCTTCTTCGCGGGCCGGCACGGCCGCTCTCGCCGCTTTGGCTTTCCGGTACTCGTCCAGGTGGATCAGCATGGCTAACTCCGGGGCGGCAGTTGTCTTGCCGTCCTGTCTCGCAGGTTCCATGCCAGCAGAAGTCCGCAGGCGGACTTCTGATATAACTTTATGATTATTATGTATATTAATTAATTCCGGCCACGGTCGGCCGGAATTCATCGGGTGTTGAAACACAGACAAACGCAGCAACGTCCGACAGGGCGATATCGAAAGTTCGACAATCCCGGGCCGATACCGTGAAATACCGCACCGTGAAATACCGCACAACCGCTCATGCCTGACGCTGCCACTCCACGCGCGCCGACCGCCGCAGCGCTCTACCTCGCCGTGGTCCAGTTTCTTTTCGTCAGTTGCTGGACGCTCTACGTGATTTTCCTGCCCGGGCTGCTGGAGGCCGCGGGCCTGCCCCGGCGCTACGCGCCGTGGATATTGATCCTCGACCAGCTCGTCTTCATGGCGATGGATGTCGTCACCGGTGTCGCGGCCGACCGTGCCGGTCGCCTGCTCGGCCGCATCGGCCCGTTGATCCTCGGCCTGACGGCGGTCTCGTGCCTCGCTTTCCTGCTGATCCCGCACGCGGCCGGTTTGGGCGCCTATTCGTCCATCGCGCTGCTGGCGGCGATCCTCGTATGGACGGTGACGTCTTCGGCCCTGCGCGCGCCGCCTTTCGTACTGCTCTCCCGCCATGCCGCCGCGCCGAGCGTGCCCTGGATCAGCACGCTCATGCTGAGCGGCCTGGCAGCGGGTGGCGCGGTCGCGCCGTACCTGGGCATCACGATGAAGAACGTCGATCCGCGCCTGCCGTTCGCCGTGTCGAGCCTGGTTTTGCTGGCCACGACCGCCGGACTCATCTGGGTCGAGCGCGCGCTCGCGGGACAGCTCCGGCCGCAACCGCCGGCCGCCGCGCCGGCGCCGCGCCGCGATATCTCCCGGCTGTTCGTCGCGGGATGCCTGCTGCTCGCCGCCGGTTTCCAGGTGCACTTTTCGCTCAACAGCGCCGGCCAGTACCTGCGCCTCGCCGCGCCCGACCAGCTGCCCTGGCTGATGCCGGTGTTCTGGATCGGTTTCAACCTGGCGATGTTTCCCGGCGCGGCGCTCGCGCGACGCCACGGCACGCTGCCGGTGATTGCCGTTGCCGCGCTGATCGGTTCCGCCGCCACGCTGGGCAGCGCGACGGCGCGCGATCTCGACTGGCTGCTCGCCGCGCAGGCCGTTGCGGGCGGCGCATGGGGCTGCATCCTGATGGCCGGCTTTTCGGCGGCGGTGGAGTACGGGCGCACCGGGCGCGAAGGCCTCGCGCTGGGACTGCTGTTCGCCGCGCTGGCAGCCGCGACGCTGGGGCGCATACTCGCCGTGGCGACCGAAGCCAACAAGGTTCCGGGCCTCGCGCCGGTCCTGGAGTGGGCGCCGGCTGTGCTATGGTTTGCCGGCGGACTGCTGTTCGTCGCGCTGGCGCGATCGTCGCCGCTGCGCCCCGCGCAAACCTGACCAGGAGAAAAAGCGTGTTCCCTGTTTCACGCGCCGCCCTGTGCGCCGTCCTGCTTGCCGCGGCGCCGCTCCATGCCCAGCGCAGCCTCGATGTCCCATTCGTGCCCACCAACCAGCCGACGGTCGAGGCGATGCTGCGCATCGCCAACGTCGGGCCCAACGATTTCGTGATCGACCTGGGCTCGGGCGACGGCCGCATCCTGATCACGGCCGCGCGGCAACGCGGCGCGCGCGGTTTCGGCGTGGACTTGAACCCGGAGCGGGTGAAAGAGAGCATCGAGAACGCGAAAGCGGCGGGCGTCGCCGACCGCGTGCAGTTCCACCAGCGCAACCTGTTCGAGACGAAGATCGCCGAGGCCACGGTGCTGACGATGTACCTGCTGCCGCGGGTCAACCTCGAATTGCGGCCGCGCCTGCTCGCGGAGTTGAAGCCCGGCACGCGCGTGGTGTCGCACGATTTCGACATGGGCGACTGGCAGGCCGACCTGAGGACGACGGTGCGCGGGGCGGGCAGCGAAGTCTATTTCTGGGTCATCCCGGCGCAGGTCGCGGGCCGCTGGCGGGTCGAGACGGGGGCGCCGCGCGGCAGGCCGCCGTTCGAGATCGAGTTCAAGCAGAAGTACCAGGAGATCGAAGCGGTCGCGCGCGGGCTCGAGCGGGCGGTCGTGGTGCGCGACGCCCGCGTGGACGGCGAGCGCATCGCGTTCACGCTGGTCGACGACGGCGATTTCGCGAACCGCGTGCGCTACGAAGGCAGGGTGGCCGGCGGCGTCATCGAAGGGGTGGCGCGCGGCGACGGCACGGCGCAGCGCGGCGAGCACAAGTGGCGGGCGGTCAGGGCGCAGCCCTGAACCCCAAGGCGAAAGTCGAAAGGCGAAAGGGGTGGAAAGGCGGGGTTTACTTCCGCCTTCCGACTTCCTCCTTCCGCCTTCGTGATGCGGTACACTAGCGCGCCTTCAAACCGTTAATAGCCCCATGCTCCTGTACGCCGCGACGATCTTCCTCAGCGCCTTCCTGCTGTTCCTGGTCCAGCCCGTCATCGCCAAGCAGATTCTGCCGTGGTTCGGCGGCGCGGCCTCGGTGTGGGCGATCTGCCTGGTGTTCTTCCAGTCGGTGCTGCTCGCCGGCTACGCCTATTCCGACTGGACGACGCGGCTGCTCGCGCCGCGTAAGCAGGCCTGGCTGCATATCGCGCTGCTCGTGGCGAGCCTCGCCGTGCTGCCGATCATCCCGGGCGTGCAGTGGAAGCCCGGCGCGGACAGCGGCGAGCCCACGCTGCTGATACTGGGGCTGCTGACGGCGACCATCGGCCTGCCGTATTTCCTGCTCTCGACCACCAGCCCGCTGGTGCAGGCCTGGTTCTGGCAGACCTTCCGCCAGGGCGTGCCGTACCGGCTGTTCGCGCTGTCCAATTTCGCGTCGCTGCTGGCGCTGCTGTCCTATCCCGTTCTGGTCGAGCCTTTCCTGCCGCTCGCCGCGCAATCCTGGGGCTGGTCCATCGCCTACGTCGGCTTCGTGGTGCTGTGCGGGGTGACCGCGTACAGGAGCACGCGCGGCGCCGCTGTCGCGCCCGCGGCGGCGGCCCAGGGCGCCGATGCCCAGGAGCCCGCGCCGGCCATGAGTCAGCGACTGCTGTGGATCGCGCTCTCGGCGACCGGCTCCTGCCTGCTGCTCGCGGTCACCAACCACCTGACCCAGAACATCGCCTCGATCCCGTTCCTGTGGGTGGTGCCGCTGTCGCTCTACCTCATCACCTTCATCCTGTGTTTCGACCACCCGCGCTGGTATCACCGCGGTGTGTTCATCACGCTGGCGGCGGTGCTGCTGCCGGCGATGGCCTGGTACAGCGACTCACTCGACCTGTGGACCGCCGCGCC
This sequence comes from uncultured Streptomycetaceae bacterium, assembly GCA_964581835.1. Lineage (GTDB taxonomy): Bacteria > Pseudomonadota > Gammaproteobacteria > Burkholderiales > SG8-41 > SG8-41. Next base: position 17,635 of record CAZOQY010000011.1, read on the forward strand.
GCTCTATGCCGCGGGGCTGTTCGTGAGCTGCATGTTCTGCCACGGCGAGTTGACGCGCCTGAAGCCCGGGCCGCGCCACCTCACCACGTTCTACCTGATGGTGTCGGTGGGCGGCGCCATCGGCGCGCTGCTGGTCGGCATCATCGCCCCCAACGTGCTCTCCGGCTACTACGAGCTGGGTATCACGCTGACGGTGTGCGCGGTGCTGCTCTATTACCGCATGATCGCCGGCAAATGGTGGGTCGCGGCGGTTTCGCTTGCGGTGGTGGTGGCAACCGCCATGTTCACGGCGCTGAACATCAGCAGCTACCTCGCCGACACCCGCGTCAACGTGCGCAATTTCTACGGCGTGGTCCGCGTGCGCGATTACCAGTCACCGGTGCCGTTCCGCGTCATGCTCCACGGCGCCATCAACCACGGCGGCCAGCTCCTCGAGCCGAAGTGGCGCAACCGTCCGACCAGCTATTTCGCCCCGACCAGCGGCTACGGGCGCGCCTTCGCCAGCCTGCCGGCCGGTCCGCGGCGCGTGGGCGTGATCGGCCTCGGCGCGGGCGCCATCGCCGCCTACTCGCGCAAGGGCGACACCTTCCGCTTCTACGAGATCGACCCCCAGGTGGCCGCGGTCGCGGTGACGGAGTTCGCTTTCCTGCGCGACAGCGAGGCCCAGACCGACGTGATACTCGGCGACGGCCGTCTCTCGCTCGAGCGCGAGCCCGCCCAGAACTACGACCTGCTCGCGATCGACGCCTTCTCCGGGGACTCGATCCCGATGCACCTCGTCACGCGCGAGGCGATGGCGACCTACGTGCGCCACCTGAAGCCGGACGGCGTGATCGTGTTCCAGGCGACCAACCGGTTCGTCAACATCGCGCCGGTGGTGGCGCGCCTCGCGGCCGAGTTCGGCATGACCGCGGTGCTGGTGTCCGATTCTCCGGAGAGCACCGAGGGCGCGGACTACTGGATATCCGGCACCGACCAGATCATCGTCACCCGCAACAAGCAGATCCTGAACGCCGAGCCCATCCGCTCGGTTGCCGACCTGCTGCCCCCCGATCCCAAGTTCCGCGTCTGGACCGACGACTTCTACAATCTCCTGCACATCCTCAAGTATTGATCTGCTCTACTGGGCTGCTGAAATTTTGAGCAATCCAGACGCGAGCCCGTGAATACGCCACATCCGCGGCGCACTTTGCGGGTTACCCACAACCTTATCCACAAAAATTGTGAATTATTTTTTGCGGTGCCGGGCGCCGGCGGCCGCAGGGCGGGGCGGCGGCAGATTGTCCCCCGCGGTTCGTAGCCCCGCGGCTCGATAACCCGGTTGCGGCTGGGCCGGGGCAGGCCAGCCTATCCCTTCTTATTTTCAATGTGTTAGCCGTGCAATGCCGGGGCGTGGCGCAACCCGCGTGCGCTCGCTGCCCGGCATGGATTCCTGTCAGGATTTATTCAGGCTGGCCCAGGCCGGCGCGTTGGCGTCGAGGCCTCCCCAGAGCGGTGCAAGGGGCGCCGGGAGAAGGAGGGATATCAACATGGCACCGCCTGCCTGCGGACCGGGCTGAAAACGCCCGTCCGGCGCGGGTTTTCGGGCAGTCGAATCGCCGCCCGGCAACCGGTCAATAACCGAACAGGTTGCGCCGGGCGTGCTGGAGGTGGGCGACGATGGCGGCGCGGGCGCGGTCCGCGTCGCGGGCCTTCAGCGCCCGCACGATCTCGCGATGCTCCTGCTGGTAGCGGATGCGGCGCTCCGGGGTGACGATGCGGTCCTTGAGCTTCCCCCACTCGGACTGCTGGCGCACCACGGTCACCATGTCGAGCACGCGGATGACGAAGCGGTTGTGGGTGGCCTCGGCGAGCGCTTCGTGCAGCGCCGCGTCCCACAACTCGAACTCGTTCAGCGTGGCGGCCTTCTCGGCGCGCTCGATGCAGGCCTCCATGCGGTCGAAGTCGGCGGCGGTGGCGTTGGTGACGACCAGCTCGGCCAGCGCCGGCTCGATTCGCAGCCGCGCTTCCATCAGTTCCGCGGGGCTGGTATGCGTGGCGCTGCCGGCGGGGATGGCGTCGGCGTCCGCGCTGCCGGCGACGAACGTGCCGCGGCCGACGTGGCGCGTGATCGAGCCCTCGGCCTCGAGCTGGGCCAGCGCGCGGCGCACGGCGTTGCGCGGGACGCCGAAGCGTCGGACGAGTTCGCGCTCGGTCGGCAGCCGCGCGCCCGGGGCGAGCGAGCCGTCGAGCAGGGTGTCGCGGATGCGCTGGGTGCCGTCGCGCGAGCGGATGGTGCGGGGAGTGGCCATGGCGTCAAGATAAACCAATTTTATAAATTGGTCTACTTTGTTGACAATTGGTTCACCCCTGCCTAGTATGGCCTCCGGTTTTTCCCACTCGCCCACACGGAGCGCCGCACCAGTCAAACGATGAAGGATCCCCGGGTACAGTCGGCGATCGCGCACTGGGCGCCGCGCTTCGTTTCCAACGGCGTACCGCTCACCGATTTCCAGGAAGTGACCGCCGGCGTCGAGCGCTGGGAGGACTGGTGCGACGCCTGGAGCGCGCGCGGCGCGGTTCACGAGGCCATCGGGCGCCAGGCCCTCGCGGACGGTCATCGGCTCTCCGCCGGCGAGCACCTGTCGCGCGCCGCCGCCTGCTATCACTTCGGCAAGTTCGTTTTCGTCCTCGATTACGACCGGATGAAAGCGGCGCATGCGAAGGCGGTCGAATGCCGCAACCTCGCGCTGCCGCTCATCGACCCGCCCGGCGAGCGCGTCGCCATCCCCTACGAGGGCAAATTTCTCTACGGCAACCTGCGCAAGCCCGCCGGCGCGCAGGCGGGGATGCGCCCTTCGGTGGCGCGGCCTCCTGTCGTCGTGATGTGCATGGGCCTCGACTCGGCCAAGGAGGAAATGGACACCAACGAGAGCGTGTTCCTGGCCCGCGGCATGGCGACGCTCGCCTTCGACGGGCCGGGGCAGGGCGAGGGGGAATACGATTTCGCGGCCCGCGGCGATTACGAGGTCCCGGTGGCTGCCGTGGTGGATTACGTGGAGACGCGCAAAGACCTCGACGCGGCGCGCGTCGGGTTGTGGGGGGTGTCGCTCGGCGGCTATTACGCCCCGCGCGCCGCGGCTTTCGAGAAGCGCGCGAAGGCTTGCATCGCGCTGTCGGGCCCATTCGAATGGTCGGAATTTTTCGACAAGCTGCCGCCGCTTACCCGCGATACTTTCCGCGTGCGTTCGAAGTCCGCATCCGAGGCGGAAGCGCGCGCTCGCGCGGCAACGCTCACCTTGAAGGACGTGGCGAAGAACATCACTTGCCCGCTGTTCGTCGTCGCCGGCAAGCAGGACCGCATCGTGCCCTGGCAGGAGGGGGAGCGGCTGGCGGCGGCCGCTTCGGGCCCGGTGGTGCGGTGCTTCATCGAAGACGGCAATCACGTCGCCAACAACCGCGTTTACCGGTATCGTTCCCAGTCCGCAGACTGGATGGCCCAGAATCTGGGCATGCCCGGATTCTGAACAGGGGGGAGAAAACCATGAATAAGTCGACGGCGTTGTTCTGGATCCTTGTTTCGGCGGCGGTCGTTTCGAGCGCCGCCGTGGCGGCCGAGCAGTACCCGAACCGGCCGATCCGAGTGGTGGTGCCGTTCCCGCCGGGCGCGGCGAGCGACTTCCTCGCGCGCGTGGTCGGCACGCGCATGGCCGAGGTCTACGGCCAGCAGGTGGTGATCGACAACCGCCCCGGCGCGGGCGGCCTGATCGGCAGCCAGATCGTCCAGAAGTCGGCGCCCGACGGCTACAACCTCGCGCTGGTCGGCCAGCCGCATCATTCCAACGCGCTGATCCGCGACCCGCGGCCGTACGAGCCGATCAAGGACTACACCTCGATCACGCTGGTCGCGGTCATTCCCAACGTCATCGTGCTCGGCACCGGCGTGTCGGCGAACAACCTGAAGGACCTGCTCGCGCTGGCGCGCGCCAAGCCGGGCCAGCTCAACTACGGCTCGGCCGGCGTCGGCAGTTCCTCGCACCTCGCCGGCGAGATGTTCACCGCCGCCGCCGGCATCAAGGCGGTGCACATCCCGTTCAAAACGCTGGGCGACGTGTTCGCCGAGATGCTGCAGGGCCGCGTGCATTTCTACGTATTCCCGCTGCCGGCGGCGATGCCGATGCTGCGCGAGGGCAAGCTGCGACCGATCGCCAGCGCGACTCCGAAACGCGCGCCGGCGCTGCCCAGCGTGCCGACCACGGCCGAGGCCGGGCTGCCGGAATACCGCTCGGAGTCCTGGTTCGGCTACGTCGGGCCGGCGGGCCTGCCGAAGCCGCTGGTCGCGAAGCTCAACGCCGACTTCGGCAAGATCCTCGCGCAGAAGGACATCCAGGACCGCTTCCTGCAGCAGGGAGCCGAGGCGAGCCACACCACGCCGGAGGCGTTCCACAAGCTGCAGACGAGCGAATACGAGCGGCTCTCGAAGATGATCAGGGAACTGGGCATCAGGGTGCAATGACCATGGACACGGCAGCCAAGCCGGCAAAAGACAAGCGCGTCGAGATCGCGATACACAGCTGGGCGCCGCGTTTCGTTTCGAGCGGGGTGCCGCTCACGGATTTCGAGGAGGTGACGGCGGGCCTGGCGCGCTGGGAGGACTGGTGCGCGGCCTGGGGCGCGCGCGCCGCGATCCACGAGGGCCTGGGTCGCAAGGCGCTGGCCGAGGGCTTCAATCTCTCGGCGGGAGAGCACCTCACGCGCGCCGCGGTGCTCTATCACTTCGGCAAGTTCATGTTCGTGCACGACCTCGAGGAGATGAAGCGCGCGCACCGCAAGGTGATCGAGTGTCGCCAGCTCGCGCTGCCGCACCTGCCGTTCCCGGGCGAACGCGTCGAGATGCCGTACCAGGGCAAGCGTCTCGCCGGCATCCTGCGCAAGCCCGCTGGCGGTGGCCAGGCGCCGGTGGTGGTGATGGTCGTGGGCCTCGATTCGACCAAGGAAGAGATGGACGTCTACGAGCACATCTTTCTCTCCCGCGGCATGGCGACGCTCGCCTTCGACGGGCCGGGGCAGGGCGAGGCGGAGTACGACATTCCCATCCGCGGCGACTACGAAGTGGCGGTCAAGGCAGTGGTGGACTACATCGAGACCCGTCCCGATCTCGACGCGAAGCGGGTGGGGCTGTGGGGCGTCTCGCTCGGCGGCTACTATTCGGCGCGCGCGGCGGCCTTCGAGAAGCGGCTGAAGGCCTGCATCTCGCTCTCCGGCCCGTACAACTGGGTCGAGACCTTCGACGGGCGCAACGAGCTCTCGCGCGAGGCGTTCCGCGTCCGTTCCCACTCGAAGACCATGGAAGAGGCGCGCGAAGTGGCGAAGACCCTGACTCTGGAAGGCGTGGCGAAAAACATCACCTGCCCGATCTACGTCGTCGGCGGCGAGCTCGACAATCTCACGCCGCCGCACAACGCGAAGCGCATCGCGGCCGAAGTCAGCGGCCCGTGCGAACTCCTGATCGTCAAAGGCGGCAACCACGTCGCCAACAACCGGCGCTATATGTTTCAGACGCAGACCGCCGACTGGATGGGGCAGCGGTTGGGATTACCCAACCGCTGAAAATAGGTTCCTCCTGTTGAGATTGCGGCGTTTGTTGCCGTTACCGCGAGAGACTCCATGATGGATGCCGTTCAGAAATCGAAAAAAGATCCCAGGGTGGAAGCCGCAATCTCGCACTGGGCGCCGCGCTTCGTCGTGAACGGCGTGCCGCTGACGGATTTCCAGGAAGTCACCGCCGCCTGCGACCGCTGGGAGGACTGGTGCCGCCTGTGGTCGGAGCGCGCCGCGATCCACGAGGGCCTCGGCGACGAGTCGTTGAAACAGGGCTACAAGCTCTCCGCCGGCGAGCACTACACGCGCGCCGCGGTGTGCTACCACTTCGGCAAGTTCCTGTTCGTGAACGACCTCGAGCAGATGAACCGGGCGCACGCCAAGGTGGTCGAGTGCCGCAACAAGGCGCTGCCATTGCTCGACCCGCCGGGCGAGCGCGTCGCCATCCCGTACGAGGGCAGGCACCTCTACGGCATCCTGCGGAAACCCGCCGGCGACAAGAAACCCCCGGTCGTGGTGATGTGCATGGGCCTGGATTCGACCAAGGAGGAGATGCACGACTACGAGCAGCGCTTCCTCAAGCGCGGCGTGGCGACGCTGGCCTTCGACGGGCCGGGACAGGGCGAAGCCGAGCGCGATTTCCCGATCTGCCCCGAGTACGAGAAGCCGGTCAAGGCCGTCATCGATTTCATCGAGACGCGCAAGGATCTCGACAGCGCGCGCGTCGGCGTCTGGGGCGTGTCCTTCGGCGGCTACTACGCGCCGCGCGCGGCGGCGTTCGACAAGCGCATCAAGGCCTGCGTCGCGCTCTCCGGCGCTTACCAGCGCTCGGCGAGCTTCGAGGGGCGGCCGATCATCAACGTTGAGGCTTTCCGCGTCCGGTCCCACAGCAAGGACCTGGAGGAAGCGGGCAAGGTCGCGCTGCGCGTCTCGCTGAAAGGCATCGCGAAGAACATCACCTGCCCGATCTACATCGTGGCGGGCAC
>CAZOQY010000012.1:0-1614 GCA_964581835.1 uncultured Streptomycetaceae bacterium
TCCATCGCCGCTTTCGCCGCGCGGGTTCCCGCGTCATCCGATGGCTGCGCCGTCTGCGGCACGATGGCTTGCCGGTCATGCAGCTGCTGCTGTTGCTGCCGCTCCCCCTGCTGCGCCCGCTCCAGCGCCTGCCGTTGCGCGGGCTCCGCCGGCGCTGACTGCGTCGCGCGTTGTTGCTGCAGCAGGCGCAACTGCAGCGCGTCCTGTCGCTGCTGGCGCTGCAGTTGCTGCTGTTGCAGCGCTCGCGCGCCGGGATCCTCCGCGCCTCTGGCAGCCGTCGCCAGTGCGAGCTCCCCCGGCACGATGAACACAGCCATCGACCAACCTAACATGATGATTTTCATATTAATTTTCAGTCGGCGTGACTTATTGCCCGTGGCCCGGAACTTGCAATACCTCGTCGGCAGCGCAATCCGGGGCAGGCGCGATATCCATAAGTCTCAAGGAATCAGCTAGTTGACCCATACGGATCGGCCACGACATGACGACATTTACACACTGGCAATCCCCCGCCAACCGGCTGGCGCGAACGCCTGTTCAGGCTACGCTCAAGAAGTACGACCTCCGGATCGTCGACCAGTTCTACGTCTACTGCCAGGCCGTCGCGCGCACCGAAAAACATCACGACGAAGCCCGCGCGCGCGCTTACCAGGCCACGAAGCGCACGCTCTGGACCCTGCTGGTTGCGGGCGGATTCCTCTGCTACTACCTGGTGGAGCGGGTGGCGCAGGCGATGTCGCCGCTGCTGCTGTACTAGCACCCTGGCAACCCGCGGCAACAACGCGCGCTAGGCGCCGCGCACGTCCCAGGCGCCATCCCAGCCGGCAGGCGGCGGGTCGGTGCGGTAGGTCTCGCAGCGCCCCAGGTAAATCCGCGACGGGCGGTCGCCGGGAAAAGCCGAAAGCGCCTCGCTGAAACAGGTCACCGCCCGGTCCCAGGACTGCTTGCGGTAACAGGCGAGCCCCTCCTTGAAAGCCGGCAGCACCACGTCGAGATGGGGAAAGGTCTCGTTGGTGTGATGGTCGAGAATCTCGAACACCGGGACCGGCGCGTTGATGCCTCTCACGCGTATCAGGTCGAGTTCCCGGATCTTCACCTCGCGCTTCAGCCGCGCCGCCGTCGATTCGCAGATCAGCACGTTGGTGCCGTAATACTTGTTCGCGTTCTGCAGCCGCTCGGCGAGATTGACCCGGTCGCCGATCACGGTGTACTCGAGCCGCTTCGGCGAACCGATGTTGCCCGCCACGCAATAGCCGGTGCTGATCCCCACCCCGATCCGTATCGGCTCGTGGCCCGACGCGCCGCGCCGGCCGTTCAGATCGCGCAGCGCAACCAGCATCCGGCTGCCGACCGTCACGGCATTGTCGGCGTCCTCCGCGCTCGAGAGCACGGACCCGAATACCGCCATGATCATGTCGCCGATGTACTTGTCGAGGATGCCGTTGTGCTCGTACACGACATCCACCATGTCGGTGAAGTACTCGTTCAGCATCGCCACGGTTTCCCGCGCGCCGAGCCGCTCGGACAGGGCCGAGAAGCCGCGGATGTCCGAGAACAGCACGCTCACTTCCCGGCCGGTGCCCCCCAGAGCCTGGTCGCCCTTCTCCAGCAGCT
>CAZOQY010000012.1:1624-19428 GCA_964581835.1 uncultured Streptomycetaceae bacterium
GCAGCTGGTCGACGACCGCCTTGCTCATGTAGCGGGACATGGTGTTGCGAAGCCGCTTCTCCCGCGTCAGGTCTTCCATGATCAGCATCGACCCGATGCGATCGTCGTGCATGTCGAGCAGCGGCACCGCGGTCAGGTTGACCGACACCGTCTCGCTGCCGTCCAGCTGCAGATTGCCGTCCACTGTGCCGTCGATCTTGCCGGTGCTGAACACTTTTTCCAGGCTCCGCATCACCCAGCCGTTGTGTTCGCCGAAGACTTCCTGCACCGTCCTGCCGATCGTCTCGGCATCGGTCCGCCTCAATATCCTGCGCGCCGACTCGTTGATCTTGCTGATCCGGCTGGCGCCGTCGAGCGTGATCACGCCGTTGCTCATGCTGCGCAGGATGCTTTCGTTGTAGCCCCGCGAATTGCTCACCTCCTCGAACAGCTGGGCGTTCTCGATCGAGACCGCCGCCTGCGCGCACAAGGCGGTCAGGCGCCGCTGGTCGCCGATCGTGAACGGTCCCTCCTTCTTGTTGAGGATTTCCATCACGCCGACCTTGTTGCCGCCCTTGGTGGTGATCGGCATGCATACGATGTTGCGGGTGCGATAGCCGGTGCCCTTGTCCACCGCCGGGTTGAAGCGCCTGTCCTGGTAGGCATCGGCGATGCTGACGGGCACCCCCGTGGTAAAGCACTCCCCCGCGATGCCGGCGTTGGCCGGAAAGCGGATCTCGCGGGACGATACGCCGTCCGCAACGCGCGAGTACAGCTCCCCGCGCGCCGGGTCGTACAGGAACAGGGAACCGCGGTCGGCCTCGAGCAACTGGGTCGCCGCCGCCAGAATTTTCTCGAGCAGCGGCTCGAGCAGGATCTCCGAAGCGATCAGGCTCACCACGTCGATCAGCACCGCCTCCTCGCGCTGGGCGCGCTCGACCTTCTCGAACAGGCGCGCGTTCTCGAGCGCGGCGGCGGCCTGGGACGACAGCGCCTCGAGCAACTGCTGATCGTCGGTGTCGAATTCGCCCTCGCGCTTGTTGAGCGCCTGGGTGACCCCGATCACCTCCTGTTTCTTGTTGCGGATCGGGACGCACAGCATGTTCCTCGTCCGGTAGCCGCTCCGCGTATCGACGTCGCGGTTGAAACGGTTGTCGGCATAGGTGTCGGGGATGATGACGCCTTCCCCGCGCTTGAACACCGAGCCGGCAATGCCCTGGTCGGCGGGAAACCGGATCTCGCCCATCGTGCTGCCCTGCATGACCCGGGAGAACAGCTCTTTCGTGTCCGGATCGAACAGGAACAGCGAGCTGCGCTCCACGTTGAGCGTCTCCGTCACGACGTCCATCAGGCGTGGGAACAGCACGTCCAGCGACAGCGTGTCCGACACGCGGTTGGCGATATCGACCAGCGCGGCGGTGCGGCGCATCAGTTCCGTGATGCGGATGAAAAGCTGCGTCTTCTCCGCGTCGGTCAGCCCCTGCAGCAACCGCTCGATATCCGCCTGGTGAAGCCGGCGCTCGAGTATGCCGCGGATGGTTTCGAAATTGATCTGCATGGGCGCGGCTTCACCCCTGCGGCCGGAGCGAGAGCCCGGTCAGGCTGGAGGCAAAGGTGATGATCTCCTGCGCCACCAGGGGATCGCTCACGTACTCCCCCTGGATGCGCTCGCAGCCCAGCGCGGACAGCGCCAGCGCGGTCTCGGCGTCGAGCACGCCCTCGGCAGTCACGCGAATGCCGAGGTCCTTCGCCAGGCCGACCACCGCGCGCACGACCTTCGAGTACGGCGCGACCCGCTTCATGTTGGTGGTGTAGAGCGCGCTCAGCTTCACCTCGTCGAGCGGCAGTTGCGCCACGTTGCCGAGCGAGGCCGCGCCCGTGCCGAGGCCGGCGACGCCCAGTCGCAATCCGTGCGCCTTCAACCGCACCATCATCGCCTTCACCTGCTCGATGTCCCCCGCCAGCGCCGACTCGTGTATCTCCAGCACCAGCCGGCTGGGGGGAACGTTCCAGGTGCGCAGTGCCCGGCCCACGAACTCGGGAAAATCGGGCTGCTGCAGGCTGCTGGCGGTCACTTTCAGGCTGATCGGGACTTCCAGCCCGGCTTTCGAGAACTCGGCGCACTGCCGCAGCGCGTTGTTGAACACCCACCAGGTCAGCTCGCGCACCAGGCCGGACGATTCGGCCGTCGCCATCGCCTGCGTCTCCGAGATCTGCCCCAGCTCCTCGTCCTTCCAGCGCAATACGCACTCGAGCCCGCCGATGCGGCCGGAGCGCGTGTCGAGCTGCGGGATGAAGCTCAGATCGAGAGCGCTTTCTTCCAGCGCATGGCGCAACCGCGCCTCGTAGCGCATGTTGAGCTCCTCGGTCTCGATGTGGGCGGGGTCGTAGACGGCGGTGCGGTCCGAACTGGCGCGCGCCGCCTGCACGGCGAGCTTGCCGTTACGCACCAGCGTCTGGTGGTCGGCGCCGTGATCCGGGAATACCGCGATGCCGATCACCGCGTCGGGGACGAACGACTGGTCGCCGATCGGTATCGGCGACTCCAGCGCGGCGAGTATCTTGTTGGCGGCCAGGATGGAAACGCCCTCGCCCGCGATGCGCGGCAACAGGCAGGCGAGCTGGTCGCGGCTCACGCGGCCGAGCTGGTCCTGCTTGCGCAGCACGCCTTCGCGCATACGCCGGGTGACCCGCAGCATGTACGCCTCGCCCTTCTGCAGGCCGAGCAGGCGGTCCACCTGCTCGACCCTCGGGATGTGGATCAGCAGCAGGCCGAGCTGCCTGCCCTCCTGTTTGTGGGCCTCGATCGTCGTGCGGAAAATTTCCATGAAAGCCGCGTACTCCGGGGTCGGCAGCGTGCGCACGACGCCGCCCTCCTCCTGGCCGCGCACGGACAGCGACGCCAGCAGGGCCACTTGCAGGAAATTGAAGCGCTGCAGCGCGATCAGGATTTCCGAGCACTGCTCCGGGTTGCCGGCGTGCAACCTCAGCGCGCCGCGCGTCATCGCCCCCTGGAAGCGCAGGCAATCGCGGCGCATGCGCTCGATCGGCTCGGCTTCCGCGTCGAGCGCCCACTCGCCGAGCGCCGTGTAGACCGGTTCCACGTCGCCCGACGCATGGGCGCTGTCGAACGCCGGCGCGAGCGCGCCCGCGGCCGGGACGAACAGGTCGGGCGCGCGTTCGCGCACGGCCGCGAAAACCGAGGCGACGCTGGAGACGGCCTGCGCGTCGGCGCCGAACTCTCCCGCCAGGCGCGAAACCAGCGCCCGCAGTCCCGTGCCCGCGCCCGGCTCGTCGCCGGCTGCGGGCTGCTCGGCCGCGTCCACCGGCCCCTCAGAGGAAGAATTCGGCCGGATCGATGGGGACACTGCCCTTCTCCAGGGTGCGTTTGATGCGGTACGGCGTTTCCGGGTTGACCTTGGGATCCTTGGCAAGGTCGAGGATCAGCTGCGGCTTTTTCGGGTTTCCCTTCGCGTCGAGCACCACCATGACGCGCGGCTGCAGGCGCCGCGCCAGGTTCTGCGCGATCACGATGCCCATCTCCCCCGAGTTCAGCTCGACGATCGACCCCACGGGAAAAATCCCGATGCACTGTATGAACTGCTCGACCAGCGGCCCGTCGAACTGTACGTCGCGCCAGTTGTAGATCATGCTGAGAGCGTTGGAGGGCGCCAGCGCCTCGCCGTAGGGCCGGGGGTGCGTCAACGCGTCGAAGCAATCGACCAGACCGGCGATGACGCCGAACAGTCCGATCTGCGGCCCCTTCAGGCCCTTCGGATAACCGCTGCCGTCGTAGCGCTCGTGGTGCAGCCCGGCCAGCCCCGGCAGCTCGGCCGGCAGGCCGGTGGTGTCCTTGAGGATGGCGACCGAGTGCTCGACGTGGCTCTTGCACAGCACCAGATCGACGTTGGAGAGCGGCTCTTTCTTGGCGAGCACTTCCTCCGGCACGCGCATCTTGCCGACGTCCTGAAGGAGCCCGAGCATGCCGAGGAGATCGAGCTGTTCGCGCGGCAGCTGGAGAAAGCGGCCGAACGTGATCATGTAGATGGACACGCCGACGGCCCGGTCGAGGTTGCGCGAGCCTTTCTCCTTCATCTTCGAGAGCAGCAGCATGGCGTCGGGGTTGCGCACCACGCTGTCGGTCATGCTCGAGACGGCTTCCTTGACGCGCGGCGCGTCGATCGCCTTGCCGGCCCTGACCCCGTCGAGCATGTCCTTCAGCACGACCTCGGTCTTGGCCTGCGCCTCCTTCGCGCGCGGCAGTTCCGCGTCGACGCTGACCTGTTCCCTGTATTCGGTTTTCTGCTTGATGGTCGTCAGCACGCTGGGCGGCTTGGGCCCCGTGTTGAGAGGCCCCGCCTGCAGCTTGCGGTCGACCAGGTCCGGCCCCTTCTCGGTGTCGATGGTGACCTTCTTGCAGAACTGCTTGAGGGCGGCGAGCTGCTTGTCGTTGTTCAGGATGAAGCCCTGGAACATGAAGGGCGTGCCCTCCCATGGGCGGTCAAGCGCGTGGACGTACACGCCGAACTGCAGCTCTTCGACAGGGACTTCTTTTTTCATGGAGTTAGCGCCGATTCCGCCGTGGCAGGTGGAGCGGCGGAACCGGGATTCTCCGTCCTTGGGGGGCGGCGCGCAAGCCGCTCAGGGGGCCCCTTGGCAAGCACCCCGCGGGGGGGTTACAGGCCTGCCGGCCGCCTCCGTTGCGGTTCAGAGAAAGAACTCTGCGCCATCGATCGGCACGCTGCCCTTTTCCAGGGTGCGTTTGACCCCCGCCTTTTCGACGATCTTTTGCGGCTTGACGGGCTGGCGCCTGGAATCGAGCACCACCATGACCTTGGGCATCAGCCGCATCACCGGGTTCTGAGCGATCACGATGCCGACTTCCCCCGAATGCAGCTCGACGATCGAGCCCACCGGGAAAATGCCGATGCAATGGATGAACTGCTCGACCAGGGGACCGTCGAACCGGGTGTTGCGCCAGCCGTACATCTGGTTGAGCGCATTGGACGGCGAGAGCGTTTCGCCGTAGGGACGGGGACGGATCATCGCGTCGAAGCAGTCGACCAGCCCGGCGATGCCGCCGAACAGTCCGATCGCCGCGCCGCGCAGGCCCCTCGGGTAGCCGCTGCCGTCGTAGCGCTCGTGATGTAGCGCCGCCAATTCGGGAATCTCCGGCGGCAGCCCGCTGGTCCCCTTCAGGATGGCGACCGAGTGCTGGACGTGGGCATGGCAGACCTTGCGCTCGACCTCGCTCAGCGTCTCCCGCTTCTGCAGCAGCCCCTCCGGCAGCCTGACCTTGCCCACGTCCTGCAGCAGGCCAAGCATGCCCAGCCGGTCGAGTTGCTCGCGCGGCAACTGCAGGAAGCGCCCGAAGGTGATCATGTAGATGGACACCCCGAGCGCGCGATCGAGGGTGTGCTCGTCCTTCTCCTTCATCTTGGCAAGCAGCATCATGGCATCGGGATTGCGCACCACGCTGTCGGTCATGCTGGTGACGGCCTCCTTCACGCGCGGCGCGTCGATCGCCTTGCCGGCCCGCACCGTGGTCAACACGTCCTTCAACACGGTGGCGGTCCTGGCGTGCGAAGCCTGTGCGACCGGCGCCTCCGCCCGGATGTCGGCCTTTTCCGCGTAGGCGACCTTTTCCTTGATGCTCGCCAGCACGCTGACGTGCGATTGTCCCGGCATCACCCCGCCACGATCAGCAAGGTCCAGCCCTTTCTCGGTGTCGATGGTGACCTTCTTGCAGTACTGCTTCAGCGCCGCGAGCTGGTTCTCGTTGTTGAGCAGGAACCCCTGGAACATGAAGGGCGTGCCCTCCCACGGACGGTCCAGCGCGTGGATGTACACGCCGAACTGCAGTTCGCTGACCGGCACTTCTTTTCTCATGGGGACAAGCCTGCGACGCCAGCTGCACGGGGTGCAGCGATTGTCCCGCCACGCCGCACCCCCGGCAAGCGCCGGCCGGACCGCTAGAACTCGAACACGTCGTTGTTGTGCAGCAGGCGCGGCTGGATCCTGGTGGAAATCTCCTCGATTTCCTGCATGGTCAGCTCGATCTCGCTCGGCTTCAGGTGGGTGATGTAGATCTCGGCCTGGCGCTCGAACTTGGCGAGCTCCTCGGCCAGCATGGACGGGCACAGGTGCAGGGCCAGCTCGGCCAGGCGGCGCTCCTTGTCGGAGAACGCCGTCTCGATGATCAGGAACTTGAGGTTTTCGATGCGGTTCACCAGCGGCCAGAGCGCGTCGTTCGGCCCGGTGTCGCCGGTGAAAACGAGGCTGCCCTTGCCGCTGTCCAGGTGGTAGCCGACCGCCGGCACCGTGTGATTCGCCGGCAGAACAGTGATCTTGCGGCTGCCGAGGGCGATCACCTGCCCCACCTCGATCTCCTGGTAGCGCAGCCAGGGGGCCTCGGGCGTGGGGATCTGGGTGAAATCCGGCCAGATGTCGCCGTTGAACAGGTGCCGCTTGAGGATGGCGATGGTCGGCCCCGTCGCGTACACCGTGACCGGGTTCGGCCGCAGCGCGCCGACCGAGTCCAGGAAGAAGGCGATCGAGTCGACGTGGTCGAGGTGCGAATGGGTGACGAAGATGTGGTCGATCAGCGTCAGCTCCGGGAGCGACAGGTCGCCGACCCCCGTTCCCGCGTCGATGAGGATGTCCTGGTCGGCCAGGAACGACGTGGTCCGGTTCTGTTGCCCGCCGATGCTGCCCGAGCAGCCAAGCACGCGAAGACGCATAGGTTTCTATTATATAGTCGCCGGCCGCGGGCTCACGCGCGGCCGAGCTTCTTCTGCATGCGCTGGTCGAAGCGCTCGACGTTGATGATCAGGCGCTCGTGCACGCCCTCGCCGACCGGCTCGCGCTCGTCCTCGGCGCGAATCCTGAGCGTGAGCGTGCGCCCCTCGATCTTCACCAGCTCCGCGTGCGCAACCACGCGCAGGCCGACCGGCGTCGCCGCGAAATGCTTCACGTCGAGATGCGTGCCCACCGTCTGGTGGCCCGCCGGCATGAAACGCTCGACCGCGGCGAGCGCCGCGGCCTCCATCAGGTTCACCATGATCGGCGTGGCGAGCACCCCGATCTTGCCGCTGCCGACGTGCGGCGCGGTGTCGCGCGTGCCGACCACGATCTCGGCGGTGCCGGTCAATCCGGTCTTCAGTCCGTCGGGAAGATTCACGAAGCTTCGATGGTGATGGGCTTGCCCTGCTTTTCCGCCACCCGGTCGCGCCACACCAGGTAGGTGGCGTCGCCGTCGTCGCCCGCGACCGCGGTATGCACCATGTTGGCCGGGATGTGGAACAGGCAGCCGGCCGGCACCGTGAAATCCATGCCGTCCATGTGGACCTTGAGCGAGCCTTTCAGCACGTAATTGAAGGTTTCGTCGGGATGGTAATGCGGCTTCGAACCCGTGCCCTGCTTCTTGTGGACGAGGCCGCAGTAAATGCGGTCGCCGTTGAACGAGGCGCCCTCCCCGGTGGAAATCGCGCCGAGCGTCGGCTTCTTCTCCATGCGGTGGAGGTCCATCACGTACTTGTTGTTGACAGCCCCGGTCATATCGGTCGCGCCTCCCTGCAAATCGCCGCCCCTATTATGCCTCATGCCTTGACCCCCTTCCGGCCGGCGCTGATAATCCTCGCGCGCCCGCGGCACGACCCCGACGACCATCCACAGGAGGAACAGCCATGCAGAAAATCAATATCGGCATCGATCTCGAGTCGCTCACCCGCAGGCGCGTGCTCAAGGCCGCCGGCGGCCTCACTATAGCCGGCGCCGCCGGCCTGCCGTGGGGCACGGCGCTGGCCCAGAGCAAGATCAACGTCGGCATCATGCGGATCGGCGACCTGTCGCCGTTCTTCCTCGCCGTGGAAAAAGGCTACTTCAAGGGCTCCAACCTCGACGTCAACCTGGCTTCCATGGTCGGCGGCGCCGCGGTCATGCCGGCGCTCGCTTCCGGCTCGATCAACATCGGCTGGTCGAACGTCATCTCGATCTACCAGGGCCACCTGCAGGGCTTCGATTTCCGCTTCGTCGCCAACGGCGCGATCAACGTGCGCAACACCAACGACATCTTCGGCCTGTGCGTCTCCCCCGACTCGGACATCAAGTCGGCGAAGGACCTCGCCGGCAAGACGGTGGCGGTCAACACGCTGCGCAACATCATGCACGCGGCGACTTCGCACTGGATCGACTCGAACGGCGGGGATTCGACCAGGGTGAAGTGGGTGGAGATTCCGTTCCCGCAGATGGCCCAGGCCCTGGTCAACAAGCAGGTCGACGCCTACGGCAGCCCCGAGCCCTACGTCACGGTGCCGATCGAGAGCAAGCAGGCGCGCCTGCTCGGCCGGCAACTCGGCGCCATCGCGCCGCGGCTGCTGATCGCCTCCTATTTCGGCAGCGAGGCCTGGATCAGCAAGAACGTCTCCCTGGTCAAGGGCTTCGTCGAGGCGCTGAACCGCGGCATCGACGCGCACAACGCCGACCCCGAGGAGGCGAAGGCGACGCTCGCCAAGCACACCAAGTTGAAGCCCGAGCTCTTCAAGACCATGCCGCTGCCCGCGTTCGAGAAGAAGCTGCTCGAGTCCGACCTCCAGCCGATGCTCGAGGTGTCGCTGCGCTACAAGTTCGTCGACCGCAAGTTCCCGGTGAAGGACCTCGTCTCGCCGTCGGTGGGCGCGTAAGCAGGAAAAATGGGGACGAGCACATTTTTCGAAAATGTGCGCGTCCCCTTATTCGTGGCGGGTCAGTCCCTTGTGCCACGCCATCAGCCGCGCGTCCACGAGCAGGAAGGCGCGGTTGATCGCGTACCCCGTCAGCGCCAGCACGATGATCCCCGCGTACATCTCCGAGATCTGCAGCGTGCGCTGGCTGCCCAGGATGAAATAGCCGATGCCCGAGGTCGCGCCGATCATCTCCGAGATCACGGTGAGGATCAGCGCGATGGCGGTGGCGACGCGCAGCCCGGTCATGATCGAGGGTCCCGCGACCGGCAGGATCACCCTCCACACCGTCTGCAGGCGCGACAGGCCGAACGTGCGCGCGGTACGGATCAGAACCGGGTCGACGCCGCGCACCCCGTCGATGGTGTTGACGAGGATCGGGAACAAGCACGAGAAGAAAATGATGAACACCTTCAGCGCGTCGCCGATGCCGAGAAACACCATCGCCAGCGGGATCACCGCCGGCGGCGGCACCGCCCGCAGAAATTCGATGGTGATCTCGCACGCGGCGTAAACGCGGCGCCAGTAGCCCATCGCCACTCCCAGCGCGACCGCGAAGACGGCGGCCGCCGCGTAACCGAGCGCGGCGCGCCACAGGCTCACGCCGAGGTGGCGCAGGATCTCCCCCGAAACCATCACGTCGTAGAGCTTCGCCAGCACGACCGACAACGGCGGGAACAGCAGCTTGTGCACCCAGGCGCCGCGTCCCGCCGCCTCCCACGCGAGCGCCAGCAGCACGAGCACGACCAGGCCGGTCCAGCGCGAGGTCTTCCAGTTCACAGGATTTCCTCCTTGCGCGTGAGTCCCTTGTGCCACGCCATCGCCCGGGCATCCACCGCCAGGAACAGCCGGTTCAGCGCGTAGCCGATCACGCCCAGCGCGAACACCGCGGCGTACATTCGCGGCATCTGGAACGCGCGCTGGCTCTCCAGCACGTAGTAGCCCAGCCCGTCGTTCGACACCACCATTTCCGAA
This sequence comes from uncultured Streptomycetaceae bacterium, assembly GCA_964581835.1. GTDB lineage: Bacteria > Pseudomonadota > Gammaproteobacteria > Burkholderiales > SG8-41 > SG8-41. The sequence goes on from CAZOQY010000012.1 coordinate 11,299, forward strand.
GTGACGACCAGGATCAGCGCGATGGCGAGCGAGACGCGCAGGCCGGTCACGATCTGCGGCGAGGCCGCCGGCAGCACCACTTTCCAGAAGCGCGCCCACGGCGACAGCCGGAAGGTGGCGGCGGTGGCGAACAGCACGCGGTCCACCGAGCGCACGCCGTCGATGGTGTTGATGAGGATCGGCCAGGAGCAGGCGTAGACCGTCACCGCGACCTTCATCTCGTCGCCGATGCCCAGGAACAGGATGGCGATCGGGATCGTCGCCGGCGACGGCATCGGCCGCAGCAGCTCGATCAGCGGCTCGAACGCGTTGTAGAGCCAGCGCCACAACCCGAGGGCGAGCCCCGCTCCGACCGCGATCACCGCGGCCGCTGCGTAGCCCTGCGCGAAGCGCCGCATCGTCGCCGCGATGTGCTCCACCAGCTCGCCGCTGGCGAGGATCTGCCACAGCGTGGCGAGCACCTGCGACGCGGGGGGGAAGAAAGCGGCGAGATCCTGGCGCGCGAACGCCCACGCCTCCCAGGCGAGCAGGCAGGCCGCCGCCACGGCGAGGCCGGACCAGGGCAGCCGGCGCATCCGCTCAGGGCTGCGCCATTTCCTTCGAGATCATCTCGAAGGTATGGTGCCGCAGTTGTATGAAGCGGGCGTCTTCCCGGCTCGTCAACTGGTGGCGCGGACGCGGCAGCTCCACGGCGGTGTCCGTCAGCATGCGCGAGGGCCGGCGCGAGAGCACGTAGACGCGGTCGGAGAGATAGACCGCCTCCTCGATGTCGTGCGTGACGAAGAGGATCGTCGAGCGCAGCGATTCCCACAGGTGCAGCAGGGTATCTTCCAGCTCGATGCGCGTTAGCGCGTCGAGGGAACCGAACGGCTCGTCCATCAGCAGCACCTGCGGCTTGCACGCCAGCGCGCGGGCGATCGCCACGCGCTGCTGCATGCCGCCGGACAGCTCCCAGGGATAGTGGTCCTCGAAACCGGCGAGACCCACCATGCCGATGTAATGGCGCGCCTCGGACTCGCGCTCGGCGCGGCTCAGGCCGGGCTTGTTCTCGAGACCGAAGCAGACGTTGCCGAGCACCGAGCGCCAGGCCATCAGCGACTTGTTGTACTCCTGGAACAGCAGGATCAGGCCTTCCGGCGGCCCGACGACCTCGCGCCCGTCGAGGATGACGCTGCCGGCGCTGGGACGCATCAGGCCGGCCACGCACTGGAGCAGTGTCGACTTGCCGCAGCCGGACGGCCCCACGATCGAGACGAACTGGCGCGCCTCGACCCGGAAACTCACGTCGCCGATGGCGACCACGGGCGGGCCCGACAACGGTTGAAATTCCTTCCTGAGCCCGCGGACTTCCAGCATGCGCCCCCCCCTTCGAGTTCGGCGTATCGTGCCAACAATGTCACGCCTTTTCCAGTCTTTTCCCGGCCGGGGTAGCGCCGGGAATACACACCGTGGGATGATTGCTGGCATCCGTGCCCGACGACGACGCGTATAACCCGCCGGAGCCCCTTCAAAGGAGAAACACCATGCCGACTTTCCGCCGACTGCTGCTGGTTTCACTGGTCGCCTGCCTGCCGCTCGTATCAGGCCCGGCCGCGGCCGCCCTCGAGCCCGAGCCCATCGACGCGCTGACCGAGCGCGACCGCGACTTCGCCGCGGCCCGGCAGGCCGCGCAGGCGAAGAACTGGGATCTCGCGATCAAGCACCTTCACATCGCCGAGCAGCGCGACGGCCGCAACGTCGAAGTCCAGAACATGCTCGGCTACGCCTACCGCAACGCCGGCAAGCTCGACATCGCCTTCAAGCACTACCAGCGCGCGCTGCAGATCGACCCGCGCCACCGCTGGACGCACGAATACATCGGCGAGGCCTACCTCATGACGAAGAACCTCGCCAAGGCCGAGGAGCACCTGGCGGCGTTGAAGCGGTTCTGCCCTTCGGCCTGCGAAGAGCGCGACGATCTGGCGAGAAAGATCGCGCAGTACCGCGCCGCGAACAAGTAGCACGCCAGTCCCCGCCCGCCCTCACCCGCCAGGCCGCAGGCCCGGCGGGCTCGCTTCAGCCCCGCGCGGCTTCCCGGGCTGCCGCAGTATTTCCCCCCCTATTCCGCCATCTTTGCCGGGCAGGCGCCATGGGCCATACCCTATAATCCCCGTTAAATCCGGACGCGTTGCGCCGGTTTGACTCCACGCAATCGAACGGACGGCAACCCCGCCGTTCATCGCGCGGCACCCTGATAAAAGCAGACGGAGGGGAAAACACCCGTGCTGGCCAGATTCAATCGCAACTGCGACCCTGTCGAAGTCACCCCCGAATCGGACGGCCGTCGCCGGCGGAAGTTCTGAACAATTCGTGACCCGATCCATGACCTTTTCCGCTCATCATTCATCATTCCTCATTCCTCATTCGCCGCTGCCGACCATCGCGCTGGCACTTGCCTGCGCGATCGGCCCGGCGGCGGCGCAGGGCTATCCCAACGCCCCCGTGCGCGTGATCGTGCCCTTCCCGCCCGGCGGCGGCGTGGACGGCATGGGGCGCATCCTCACCCAGAAGCTCGCCGAGAACCTCGGCCGGACCTTCCCGGTCGAAAACCGCAGCGGCGCCAACGGCAACATCGGCACCGAGTTCGCGGCCAAGGCGGCGAAGGACGGCTACACGCTGCTGTTCACCGGCGCCGGGCTCGTCACCAATCCCGGCCTCTACGACAGGGTTCCGTACGACCCGGTCAGGGACTTCGACCCGATCAGCCTGGTGTCGGTCGCCCCCAACGTGCTGGTCATCCACCCGTCGGCGCCCGCGAAATCGGTCAAGGAATTGATCGCGCTCGCCAGGGCGCGGCCGAAGCAGGTGCTGTTCGCGGGCTCCGGCAGCGGCAGCACGCCGCACCTCGCGGGCGAGTTGTTCAACGCGCTCGCGAAAGTCGAGATGGTGCACCTGCCCTATCGCGGTTCCGGCCCCGCCGTCGTCGGCATCCTGTCCGGTGAGGCCACCATCATGTTCATGCCGACCACCAACGCCGTGCCGCTGGTGAAGGCGGGACGGCTGCGCGCGCTGGCCGTGACCACGCGGGAGCGCGTGCCTGCCCTGCCGGACCTGCCGACGATCGCCGAGTCGGGCCTGAAGGGTTACGAATCGAACCAGTGGTACGGCGTGCTCGCGCCCGCCGGCACGCCCGCCGACATCCTGGGGCTGCTCAATTCGCACATCGCGAAGATCATGCAGGCGCCCGAGATGAAGCAGCGCATGACGGCCGAGGGACTGGTCGCCATCGGCGGCACGCGCGACCAGTTCGCCGCGCACATCAGGGAAGAAACCGCGAAATGGGCGCGCGTCATCAAGGCGTCCGGCGCGAAAGTCGATTGAAGCGTGATGGGGCGCGTCGAGGGGTTGAGCAGGGACCCGCTTGCGGGATGCGACCCCCGGCGACGCGCGGGCCGGCCGACACGATGACATCGCTCGTTTATGATGACACTGCCGAGGCTGGTGACGAGTGACGGGTTCCATAAAACCATAACAGCGAAAAACGAGGAGAACGAAACATGAAGAGCAAGGCGAAAGTCGAAAAACGAAAGTCGAAAGGAAGCCGGGTCCGGGTCATCATTCAGCATTCATCGTTCATCATTCTCTGCATGGCGGCGGCCGCCGCCAGCGCGCAGACGTTCCCCAACCGGCCGGTGCGGCTGATCGTCCCGCAAAGCGCGGGCGGTTCGACCGACGTGATTGCGCGCATCGTCGCGCAGAAGATGGATGACGCGCTCGGTCAGACCGTGGTGGTGGACAACCGTCCCGGCGCCGGCAGCATCAACGGCACCGAGATGGTGGTGCACGCCAACCCCGACGGCCATACGCTGCTCGCAGTGGCGGCCTCCTTCACCATCAACCCGGCGCTGCACAAGAAGCTGCCGTTCGACCCCATCCGCGACTTCACGCCGGTGACGCAGCTTGCCACCCTGCCCCACGTTCTCGTCGTGCACCCCTCGGTGCCGGTCAAGTCGGTGAAGGAGCTGGTCGCGCTGGCGCAGGCCAAACCGGGCGTGCTCAACTACGCCTCGAGCGGCATCGCCACCAGCACGCACATGGCGGCCGAGCTGTTCATGTACCTCACCAGGACGAACATGGTGAACGTGCCCTACAAGGGCGGCGCGCCGGCGATGACCGCCATGCTGGGCGGCCAGTGCCAGTTGAACTTCGCGACGATCTCCACGGCGATCCCGCACATCCGCAGCGGCAAGCTGCGCGCGCTCGCGGTCAGCACCGCGAAGCGCTCGGTGGCCGCGCCCGAGTTCCCCACCATCGCCGAGGCCGGCGTGCCGGGCTACGAGCACGGCTCCTGGGTCGGCCTGCTCGCCCCGGCGAAGGTGCCGCAGCCCATCCTCGCACGGCTGAACCAGGAAGCGGTCAAGGCCGTGCACTCACCCGACGTGAAGACGGTGCTGCTGCGCGACGGCCTCGAGGCCACCGGCACCACGCCCGCCGAGTACGCCACCATCATCAAGACGGAAATCGCCAAGTGGATCAAGGTGGCGAAGGCCGCCGGCATCACCGCCCGGTAATTCTGACCAGAGAGAGGAACGGCACCATGAGTCTCATCGAGGACCTCGTCATCTCCTACCGCACGCTGGCCGAGGAAGGCGTGATCGACGCCTACGGCCACGTCAGCGTGCGCTCGGACAAGAACCCCAAGCGCTACCTGATGGCGCGCCAGCTGGCGCCCGAGCTCGTCACCGAAGACGACATACTCGAGTTCGATCTCGACAGCAATCCGATCGACCCGAAGGGGCGCAAGTTCTACAACGAGCGCTACATCCACGGCGAGATCTTCAAGGCGCGCCCCGAAGTGATGGCGGTGGTGCACAACCACGCGCCGGCGGTGGTGCCGTTCAGCTGCACCTCGCGCTCTCAGCTCAAGCCGATCTACCACATGTCGGCGTTCATCGGCCTCGGCGTGCCCAACTGGGACATCCGCGACGCGCAGAAAGGCTCCGACATGCTGGTGAGGAACGGCTACCTCGGCGCCTCGCTCGCGAAGAAGCTGGGCAGCCATCCCGCCGTGCTGATGCGCGGCCACGGCTCGACCTGCGTCGGCGAGAACCTGCCGCGCGCCGTCGGCCGCAGCGTCTACCTCGAGCAGAACGCCCGCATGCAGTTCCAGGCCATGATGCTGGCCGGCCCGAAAGGCAAGGTAGTCTACATGGACGCGAAGGAATGCGCCGCCAACGTGTCGTGGCAGAACTACGACCGCTCGTGGAACCTGTGGCGCACCCGTTGGCTCGCGCGCCTGGAAGCGGAGCGGCGCGCGAAGTAAGCGACACGAGCAACGAGTAACGAGCAACGAATCACTTCCTGATGACAAGCAACCCGCGGCGCGAGCAGTTGTCGCAGGACATCGCGCAGTTCAACATGAAGCCGCTGTGGGAGCGGGTCATGCGGCTCGCGCCCGGCACGGCGGCCGTGCCGTCGGCGTGGCGCTGGGCCGACGTGCAACCTCACCTGATGCGCTCCGCCGAACTGATCACCACGCAGGAAGCCGAGCGGCGGGTGCTGATGCTGGAGAACCCCGCGCTGAAGGGCTCGACTTTCGCCACCACGACGCTCTACGCCGGGCTGCAGATCATCCTGCCTGGCGAGATTGCCCGCACGCACCGCCACGCGCCAAACGCGCTGCGCCTGATCGTCGAAGGCCGCGGCGCCTACACCGCGGTCGAGGGCGAGCGCGTCATGATGCAGCCGGGCGATTTCGTCACCACCCCCAACTGGGCGTGGCACGACCACGGCAACGTGGGATCGGAACCGGTGGTGTGGCTCGACGGACTCGACACCGCGTTCGCCAACCTGTTCGGCGCGCATTTCCGCGAGGATTTCCCTCAGGAGAAGCAGCCCCTGGCCCGGCCGGATGGTGATGCCGCCTTCCGTTACGGGGCCAACCTGCTGCCGCTGGATTACCGCCCACGGGGCAACGCCTCGCCGCTCCTGTCCTACCCCTACGATCGCACGCGCGAGGCGCTGGAAAAGCTGGCGAAAGGCGGCGACCCCCACCCCGCCCACGGCCACAAGCTGCGCTACATCAACCCGGCGACCGGCGGCCACGCCTTCCCCACCATGGCCGTGTTCATGCAGTGGTTGCCGAAGGGTTTCGCCGGCCGGCGCCACCGCGGCACCGACGGCGCAGTCTGTTGCGTGGTCGAGGGACGCGGCTCGGTGACGATCGGTGACGGGCGCTTCGACCTCTCGCCGCACGACGTCTTCGTCGTGCCGTCGTGGACCTTCCACGCCTTCCGCGCCGACACCGACCTGGTGCTGTTCAGCTACACCGACCGCGCGGCGCAGGAAGCGCTGGGTTTCTGGCGGGAAGAGAACGGCTAGAATCAGCCACAGAGAACACAGAGAGCACAGAGATATTCAAAAGCATCGGGTATCTTTATTTTTGCCTTTCTCGCATCTCTCAGTGTTCTCTGTGCTCTCTGTGGCTAAAGGTTTTTGAGTGGACAGACTGGTTGAATTTTCAAAACTCGTGCGTGCCGCCCGGCGCGGGGTGGCGTTCACCGGCGCCGGCATCAGCACCGAGAGCGGCATCCCGGACTTTCGCGGGCCCAACGGCGTCTGGAACACGGAAACGCCGGTCTATTACCAGGATTTCATGGCGAGCCGGGAAGCGCGCATCCGGGCGTGGGAGCGCGGCCTGCGCATGTTCCATCGCTGCGGCGCCGCGAAACCGAACGACGGCCACCTCGTCATCACCGAGTTGCAGCGCCGCGGCCACCTCGCCGCCGTGGTCACCCAGAACATCGACGGCCTGCACCTCGACGCCGGCAACGAGAACGTGATCGAGCTGCACGGCACCAACCGCTATTGCGCCTGCCAGCACTGCCGCAAGGAATGGCCGACGTCCGAGATCGTCGCCCGCCTGGAACAAGGCGACCCGGCGCCGGACTGCGACGCCTGCGGCGGCCCGATCAAGGCCCGCACCATTTCGTTCGGGCAGGCGATGCCGGAGACGGAAATGCGCCTCGCCACCGAAGCCACGCTGAAAGCCGACCTCTACGTCGCCATCGGCTCGTCGCTGGTGGTGGAGCCCGCGGCGTCGTTCCCGCGGCTCGCCAAACAGTCGGGCGCGAGCCTGGTGATCATCAACAACCAGGAAACGCCGCTCGACGACATCGCCGACATCGTGATCCGCGAGCCCATCGGCAAAACGATGATGGCGCTTCTGCGGCAACTGCCCGGATAACCCACGGAGAAACCATGCCCCAACCCGACTTTCGCGCCAAGTACGGCGCCGCCGCCTTCGACGCCGGGCTGAAGCTGCAGCCGAAGACGTTCGAACGGCGCGTCGCGCAGCGCGACGCGCTCGACCAGCATTTCACGCAGCTCTGGCTCGATTTCGCCATGAAGGGCATTTCCAGCCGGCCGGCGCTCGACCTGCGCACGCGGCTGCTGGTGCTGGCGGGACAGTACACGATGGCGAGGAGCCATGAGGCGCTGGAGGACACGGTGCGCGCCGCCCTCGACGCCGGCGTCCCGGCCCGCGAGGTGCTGGAGATCATCCTCCAGTGCGTCGTCTACGGCGGCCACGTGGTCGTGGACCCGGCGATCCAGGTGTTCCACCGCGTCGCCGAGGAGAAAGGCCTGCTCGCCGGGCTGCGGGCGTCGCAGTTGCCGCAGGACGGCAACGACCGCACGCGCTCGCGCGAAGCGGAATCCCGGACCTGGCACCCGGACGACGTCGCCGACCCGCGCTTCGGGCACCTCATCGAGCGCTACGGCTGGCGCTCGGCGGGACGCGGCCTCACCCTGCGCCCGCGCCACCACCTCAACATCCTCTCCTGGCTCGACCGGATCGACCCGGAACTGGCCGGGCTGTGGGTGACGTTCTGCTACGGCGGCATGTACTCGCGCGGCATCGTGGACGACAAGACGCGGCTGCTGTGCATGATCGGCGACTGCCTCGCGGTCGGCGAAAGCACCCAGGCGCGCGGCCACATGCGCGGAGCGCTGCGCAACGGCGCGACCCCGCGGGAAGTGATGGAAGTGATCTTCCAGACCTGCGTCAATTTCGGCATGCCCGGCATGCTGCACGCGCTGGAAGCGTTCGTGGCGATCATGGCCGAGGACGGCCGGCTGGCGGAAATCGGC
>CAZOQY010000012.1:19528-23426 GCA_964581835.1 uncultured Streptomycetaceae bacterium
GCTGGAAGCGTTCGTGGCGATCATGGCCGAGGACGGCCGGCTGGCGGAAATCGGCAACCCGCCGGTGAAAGTGGAGTCCTACGCGAAGTAACGCCTAGCCGCCGGATTCCGGCTTGATGCCGGCCTGCTTCACCAGTTTTCCGTACTTGACCAGCTCGGTCCTGAGATAGTCGGCGAACCACTCCGGCGTGCCGCCGGTGATGACCGAGCCCATGCCGGCGCTCTTTTCCTGTATGTCCGGCAGCTGGAGTACCGCGTTGATCTCCCGGTTCAGGCGCTCGATGACCGCCGGCGGCGTGCGCGCCGGCGCCGCCGTCGCCGTCCAGGTGGAGCTCTCGTAGCCGGCGACGCCGGCCTCGGCGACCGTCGGCAGGTCCGGCAGCACCGACAGGCGTTTCGACCCGGTCGTCGCCAGCGCGCGCAGCCGGCCGGACTGGATCTGCGGCATCGCCGGCACGGCGCTCGCGAACGAGAGCTGGATGTGGCCGCCGGCAAGGTCCGTCATGACCGGGCCCGAGCCCTTGTACGGCACGTGCGTCATGCGCGTGCCGGTCGTGGCCGCGAACAGCTCGGCCGAGATGTGCGTGAACGATCCCAGCCCGGCCGTTCCGTAGGACAGCTCGCCCGGCCGCTTGCGCGCCAGCGCGACCAGGTCCCTGACCGTCTTCGCCGGGAGCGAGGGATGGATCACCAGCACGCCCGGCGTGGTCGCGACGTGGGCGATCGGCGCGAAATCCTTCTGCACGTCGTACGGCAGCTTGTAGAGGTGCGGGTTCACTGCCCAGGTGCCCACCACCGTGATGACCAGCGTGTAGCCGTCCGCGGGCGCCCGCGCGACGATCTCCATGCCGATGTTGCCGCCGGCGCCGCCGCGATTCTCGATCAGGATCTGCTGCCCCAGCCGCGGCGCGAGCTTGTCGACCAGCATCCGCGCCTGGATGTCCGTCGTGCCGCCCGGGGCAAACGTCACGACCAGACGAATGGGTTTTACTGGATAGGTTTGGGTTTGCGCGCTCGCGCTATCCGGGGCTGCTGCCAGCCCGACGCCGGCGGCGCATGCGATCGCCGCTGTGCGCAAACCCATATGATGGAACAGCGCTTTCACTTCTGTCCCGGCCGGAAACGCGTTTCGGGTTTCAGGCCTTTGCGCTTCTGCTTCTCGCTGACGCGCCCGTTCTCGAGATAGCGGCCCGCGGCGCCGCGCCTTGCCGCGTCGTCCCAGGCTTTCGGCCAGTCGGCGCCGCCGTCGGCCGAGCCGAACCACGGCGATTGCGGCCGCAGCTTGGGCAGGCCCAGTTCTTCCCATACTTTCCGCGCGCGCTCCATGTACTCCTGCTTGGGCAGCGCGAGCGGCGGCAGGTCTTCCTTCATGGTGGCGTCCATCAGCAAGGTCGCGTCCTCGCGCTCCGACTCGTGCTCGCGCTCGGGGCCGTGGCCGGGACTGCGGTAGTTGAGCACCTGCAGGTCGCGCGACGGATCCATGCGGAAGGCGATCGCCCAGAAGATCGCGTCGGAGTTGTCCGGGTCGATGTCCTCGTTGACCGCGATGCAGATCTTGCCGCAGTCGGCCTTGAAACTCGCCGCCCCGGCCAGCGCGCGCCAGATCTCGGTGCGCGGCGTGCCCTTCTCCACCGTGACGATGGCGATGCGGCGCAGCGCCGTCATGCGCTCGTGCAGTGTCACGCGCTTCACCCCGCGCAGGCCCAGCGTCTTGCGCAGGTGCGTGAAGAACATCGGCTCGTACGACACGCGCTTGATCGCGCTCGATTCGGACGGCGTCACCTGGCTGATGTAGGAAGCGACGATCGCGTTCCTGCGATGCGTGATCGCGGTCACCCGCATCGGCATGTTGAATTCCTCGGGCGCGATGTGGCCGTGCGACTCGCCGAACGGGCCCTCGGGCTCCAGGTACTCGGTGTCGATCAGGCCCTCGATCACGATCTCGGCTTCCGCCGGCACCAGCAGGTCCACCGTCTTCGCGCGCACGACGTTGATCGGCTTCCCGGCCACCGCGCCCGCCACCGCGACCTCGTCGAGGTCGATCGGCAGCTTCATCGGCGCGACGAACGCCACGCACGGCGGCGCGCCCAGCACGATCGCGCACGGCATGGTCTTGTCGCCGCGCTTCTGGTGCTTCATGTAATGGCGGTAACCGCCGGCGCCGCCCACGCGCGTCGCCATGCGGATCACGCAGCGGTCCGGCGCCTTCAGCCCGGCGCGGTAGGTGCCGTGGTTCTGGATGCCGGTCTCCGGGTCTTTCGTGATGACGTTGGTCGCGGTCAGCGTCGGCGCGCTGTCGAAGCCGGGCGTGGACACCGGGATCGGCAGGCTGTCGAGCCCCTTGCCCTCGCCTTTCAGCGCCGCGCCTCGGATCACTACTTCCTGGCACGCCGCCTTCGTCACGACGCGCGGCTTAAGCGGGTTGGCGATGGCGTGGTCCCACCGCGGCTGCACGTCCTCGGGCTTCGCGCGCATGCCGGTGCAGTAGATCTCGCGGTTGCCGGCGTAGGCGCCGACCACCACCGGGAACCGGTACTTCCGCCCGAGACCGTCCACCACGTTCGTGAACAGGAACGCCTTGCGCTCGTGCTCCTCGATGCCGCCCACGTACTGCCAGCGCACCAGCGGGTGCAACTCCGCGTCCTTGTCCACCGGACGGTCGATGGTCAGCAGCAAGCCCCGCTTCTTCAGTGCCGCCAGGTGCTCATGGAGGTCGGCGTAGCCGCGCCCCGTCCGGTGACGAGTGACGAATGACGAGTGACGAGTCGCTTTAAGTTTTTTCTTTGCCATCGTTTTTCCTGGTTTAACCCTCGTCACCCGTCACTCGTCACACGTCACTGGCTCAATCCGCCTTGATCTTCGCCGCATCCACCACCCGCGTCCAGCGGGCGAGTTCCTTCCTCACCATCTCGCCGAAAGGCTCGGCCCCTCCGCCGCGCGGCGTCATGCCCTGCTTGCCGAGGATGTCGCGGATGTCGAGCTGCTGCAGCACGGCGTTGATGTCGGCGTTGACCTTCGCCACCACCGCCGCGGGCGTGCCACCCGGCGCGAACGCGCCGTACCAGGTCTCCACCTGCATCTGCGGCAGCCCCGCTTCCTTCATCGTCGGCGCTTCCGGGAACGCGGTCGAGCGCTCCGGGCTCATCACCGCCAGCACGCGGAGCCGCCCGGATTTCACCGCCGATGCCGCCGTTTGTGTCGCCGACACCATCGCCTGCACGTGGCCGCCGATGAGATCGGTCATGGCGCCGGCGGCGCCCTTGTACGGCACGTGGACGACGTTGATGCCGGTCTCGAGCTTCAACAGCTCCATCGCCAAGTGCTGCGGCCCGCCGTTGCCGGGCGAGGAATAATGCATCTCGCCGGGTCTGCGCTTGGCGAAAGCGATGAATTCCTTCACCGACTTCACCGGCAGATTCGGGTGCACCACCAGCGCGAGGCCGCTGGTCGCGATCAGTACCACCGGCGTCAGGCTCTTCACCGGGTCGAAAGCGAGCTTGCGGTGCAGCGCCGGCGTGGTGCCGTAGGAAGTCGCCACGAACAGCAGCGTGTGCCCGTCCGGCGGCGCCTTGGCCACGAAATCCGTGCCGATCAGCCCGGTCGCGCCCGGCCGGTTGTCGGTGATGACGCCCACTTTCCAGCGGTCAGCCAGCCTGGGCCCGAATGTGCGGGAAAGTATGTCGGCGCCGGTGCCGGGGGTGTAAGGCACGACGATCTGCACCGTGCGCGACGGGTACGCCGCATCCTGGGCCGCTGCGCCGCCGGCCGTGCAGGCTGCAACCAGCACGGCCAGGATCAATGTCCACGGGTTTGCACGGCGGTAGTTCATGTCCCCTCCTCGAATATTTTTATGCGGGCTCTATTATGCAGAAATCGGGCGGCCTCCGCAGGCGCGATT
>CAZOQY010000013.1:0-6661 GCA_964581835.1 uncultured Streptomycetaceae bacterium
CAGGTCCAGCACCTGCTCGAACCCCTGCGCGCCGCCGTAATACGGATCGGGCACTTCGCGCTGCGCCGGGTCACCGGTAAATTCCAGGAAGAGCTTCAGCTTGTGCGCGTGCGATGGCGGGCACAGCCGCGCGAGCAGCCGCAGGTTCGTTTTGTCCATCGCCAGGACATAGTCGAACTCGTCGAAATCGCGCCGGCGCACCTGGCGGCCGCGCAGCGAGGCGAGGTCGTAGCCCCGCTTCGCCGCGGCGCGCTGGCTACGGAGGTCGGGCGGCTCGTCGATGTGATAGTCGTGCGTGCCGGCCGAATCGCTCGCGATACGCCCTTCCAGGCCGGCTTTTGCCACGAAGTGCTTGAAGACGCCTTCGGCCGTGGGCGACCTGCAGATGTTGCCCATGCACACGAACAGCACCCTGACCTGCCGCACGTTCAGGCCGCCTCGAGGAACAGCTTGTTCTTGAGGGCCTTCAGCTGGTCGCGCAGCTGGGCCGCGCGCTCGAACTCGAGGTTGCGGGCGGCGTCCAGCATTTCCTTCTCCAGGCGCTTCACTTCCTGCGCCAGCGCCTTCTCGTCCATGGTGTCGTAGCGCTCCCGCGCCTGGGCCGCCTTCAGCTGGGTGCGCGCCTCGTCGTGATCGTAGACGCCCTCGATGATGTCCTTGATGCGCTTGGAGACTCCCTTGGGCGTGATGCCGTGCGCCTCGTTGTAAGCCACCTGTTTCTGGCGGCGCCGGTCGGTCTCGCCGATGGCGCGGCTCATGGAGTCGGTGACGCGGTCCGCGTAGAGGATCGCCTTGCCGTTGATATGGCGCGCGGCGCGTCCTATGGTCTGTATCAAAGACCGTTCCGAGCGCAGGAAGCCCTCCTTGTCGGCATCGAGGATCGCCACCAGCGACACCTCGGGCAGGTCCAGGCCTTCCCGCAACAGGTTGATGCCGACCAGCACGTCGAACTGGCCCAGCCGCAGGTCGCGGATGATCTCCACGCGCTCCACGGTGTCGATGTCGGAATGCAGGTAACGCACCTTGACGCCGTGCTCGCCCAGGTAATCGGTGAGGTCTTCGGCCATTCGCTTGGTGAGCGTGGTCACCAGCACGCGCTCGCCTTTCTTCACCCGCTCGTTTATCTCGGACAGCAGGTCGTCGACCTGCGTCGCGGCCGGGCGCACTTCCAGAACCGGGTCGATGAGGCCGGTGGGGCGCACCACCTGCTCCACCACCTGGGCCTGGTGCTGCCGCTCGTACTCGGCGGGAGTCGCGGACACGAAGATCGTGCGCCGCATGATCTTCTCGAACTCGTCGAAGCGCAGCGGCCGGTTGTCGAGCGCCGACGGCAACCGGAAACCGTAACCGACGAGGTTCTCCTTGCGTGCGCGGTCGCCGCGGTACATCCCGCCCAGTTGCGGCACCGTGACGTGACTCTCGTCGAGAATCATCAGGGCGTCGTGCGGCAGGTAATCGATCAGCGTCGGCGGCGGCTCGCCCGGCTGGCGGCCCGACAGGTGCCGCGAATAGTTCTCGATGCCCTTGCAGAAGCCCATTTCCGCCAGCATTTCGAGGTCGAAGCGGGTGCGCTGCTCGATGCGCTGGGCCTCGACCAGCTTGCCCTGCTGCTGGAACCATTCGCTGCGTTCGCGCAACTCCGCCTTGATCGCTTCGACCGCCCGCAGCACGGTCGCGCGCGGCGTGACGTAGTGGCTGGAGGGATAGACGGTGAAGCGCGGCACGCGCTGCAGGATGTGCCCGGTCAGCGGGTCGAACACGTGGATGGATTCGACTTCGTCGTCGAACAGCGTGATGCGCACGGCCGTCTCCGAGTTCTCCGCCGGAAAGATGTCCAGTACGTCTCCGCGCACCCGGAACACGCCGCGCCGGAACTCGAGCTCGTTTCTTTCGTACTGCATAGTCGCGAGCCGCTGGATGGCATCGCGCTGGGGCAGCTTCTCGCGCTCCCGCAGGTGCAGGATCATGCTGTGGTAGTCCACCGGGTCGCCGATGCCGTAGATCGCGGACACGGTGCAGACGATGATGGCATCGCGCCGCTCGAGCAGCGCCTTGGTGGCCGAGAGCCGCATCTGCTCGATGTGTTCGTTGATGCTCGAGTCCTTCTCGATGAAGAGATCCTTCGACGGCACGTAGGCTTCCGGCTGGTAGTAGTCGTAGTACGAGACGAAGTACTCGACCGCGTTCTCCGGGAAGAACTCGCGCATCTCGGAATAGAGCTGCGCCGCCAGCGTCTTGTTGGGCGCCATGATCAGCGCCGGGCAACCCAGGCGCGCGATGACGTGCGCCATGGTGTAGGTCTTGCCAGAGCCGGTGACGCCGAGCAGCGTCTGGTACGCGAGGCCGTCGCGCACGCCGGCGGTCAGTTGCTCGATCGCCGCGGGCTGGTCTCCCGCCGGCGGGAACAGCGGGTTCAGCCGGTACGGGCTGCCGGGAAAAGCGACGAGCGCCGGGGCCGCGGGCTTGCCCGCCTGGGGAGTCGTGGGTCGGTCCATCACCGGTTCGATCTCGCAGCCAAACCGGGAATTTTCCCACAGGAGGCGCTAACAGGTAAAATAAACCGCTGTTCAACCGACATTCTTCGCCAGTATCCCCGACAAAATGAGCCAATCCCTGCTTGCCGGCGTCGAAATGGCGCCGCGCGACCCGATCCTGGGCGTCACCGAAGCCTATAACGCCGACAAGAACCCCAACAAAGTGAACCTCGGCGTCGGGGTCTACTACGACGACGAGGGCAAGGTGCCTGTCCTCGAGTGCATCCGCCGCGTGGAGCAGAAGCTGGCCGAGAAGCCCCTGCCCCGCAACTACCTGCCGATCGACGGCATCCCGGCCTACGACCAGGCCGTGCAGGAAGTGCTGTTTGGCGCGGACAACCCGGCGGTGCGCGACAAGCGCATAGTCACCGTCCAAACCCCGGGTGGCACCGGCGGTCTCAAGGTCGGCGCCGACCTGTTGCGCCGCCTGAACGGCAACGCGCAACTCCTGATCAGCGACCCTAGCTGGGAGAACCACCAGGCCCTGTTCGACTACGCCGGATTCAAGGTCCAGTCCTACCCCTATTACGACGCGCCCAGCCACGGCGTGAAGTTCGACGCGATGATCGGCACGCTCGGCAAGCTGCCGGCCGGGTCGATCGCGGTGCTCCACGCCTGCTGCCACAATCCCACCGGCGTCGACCTCACGGCCGACCAGTGGGAGAAGGTCATCGAGGTCGTCAATGCGCGCGGGCTGGTACCGTTCCTCGATATCGCCTACCAGGGCTTTGCCGAGGGGCTCGACGCGGACGCGGCGGTCGTGCGTCGCTTCACCCAGTCCTGCCCCGTCGTCTTCGTGTCGAGCTCGTTCTCGAAGTCGCTGTCGCTCTACGGCGAGCGGGTGGGCGCATTGTCGGTCGTCACCGGCAGCGCGGACGAGGCCGCGCGCACGCTCTCCCAGCTGAAGCGCGTGATCCGGACCAATTACTCCAGCCCGGCGACGCACGGTGCGCAGGCGGTGGCGATGGTCCTGACCACGCCGGAACTGCGCGCCCTCTGGGACAAGGAACTGGGCCAGATGCGCGAGCGCATCAAGGCGATGCGACACCAGCTGGTCGAGAAGATCCGCGGCATCCGCTCCGACTTCGATTTCGACTTCATCGTGCGGCAGCGCGGCCTGTTCTCCTACTCCGGCCTCAACAAGGAGCAGGTGAAGCGCCTGCGCGAGGAATACTCGCTCTACGCAATCGACAGCGGCCGCATCTGCGTCCCCGCCATCAACTCGCGCAACATCGATTACGTGGCGCGCGGCATCGCCAGCGTGCTGGTCTGATGCGTGACAAGTGAAGGGAGTTTGAAAAGGTCCGCGCTGCGGGAGCCTTATCACTCGTCACTTCTTTTCTTTCGAACCGAACAATCCCTCCGTCCACTGCCCGGCCTTGGCGCCGACCGAGGTGCCGAAGCCCGGGCCCAGAATAGCCGTGCCGACCGCCGCCCCGGCCACCGTCCCGCCGGTAGGCAGCAACAGGGGCGATTGAATCGTGCCGGAAACGTTGAGCGGCACTGTCGCAGCGGTGACAGAAGCGGCCTTCACGCTGGTGTTGACCCTGCCCGACAGTTCGTCCCTGGGTGAAATCGTCACGTTGCCATTCGCGGACAGCGACCCCGAAACCGCACTAAGCCCGGTCAGACGGCGCGTGCCCCGGTCCAGCGCGAGATGGCCCGACAATCTGTCGAAACGCGTCTCCCCGCCCTTGCCGCCATCCCGGCTGACGAGCGAACTCGCCGCTTTCCTGACATCCACGCCGTGGAGTATGCCGTTGTGGACCTCGAACGGCGTTTCCAGGCGCAGCGCACTTGCGATTTGATCCGCCTTGGCGGCACTGGCCGAGAACGTCACCGGCCTGGCCGTGAGCTTGCCGCTGAAAGTGGCCGGCCGACCCAGCGCCTGCAACAGCGGCGCGATCTCGACCTGGTCGACCGCGGCCTCGCCTTTCAACTGGACGCCTTTCTCCCAGCCAGCGGTCAGTTTCCCGGAGACACTGCCGCCGTACAGTTTGGCGCGGATGTCGGCGAGGCTCGCGCCCTTGAGCGTTGCCACGCCCTTGATCGAGAGAATGTCGAAATGGAGCGCAGCTCCCACGGGCGGTTTCCAGTCCTTTGCGCTGGCTTCGATCAGGTAGCCGGAATCGCCGGGCCTGACGTGCGCCTTCAGTTTCCCGTCCCGGGTCGCAATCGAGGCGCTCTCGGGATGGCCCTGGACCGAAAGCTCGAGCCGCGCGTCGAACGGCCCGAACGTCGCTTTGTCCAGCTTCAGGACGGCGTCCTCGAGCCGGATGCTCCGCACCCGCACCGCCGGCGCCCCCGCGGCCTCGGCGGACTTCGCGCCCGTCTTCGCCCACAGCGGGATCCTGTCGATCGCGCCCTGCGTCAGCGTGAGGCCGTCGATTTCTATGCTTTTCACCACGCGAGTCGCGCTGGCAAGCGACCAGAGGTCGGGCGTCACGGACACCTTGCCTACCTTGATATCCCCGGCCTTGCCGATCGTGATGCCGCTCGCCGTGGCGTGCGGCAATGGCAGCCCGGCCGCGCGCAGGCGGCCGATCTTCACCGGCTCCTTCAGGCGCGACGACAGCTCGCGTTCCAGGACCGGAATGTAATCGTCCAGCGAGATCAAAAACGGGATCGCCGCCAGCACCCCGACCAGCACCAGCAGGACGCCACCACCGACCTTTAACCACTTCATAAAATTGGGAAAATAGGCAAAAAACATTGACCGGACATGCCTGAACTATTAATATATTCCTGTTTGTAAAGCGGCGCCAAGCGATTTACCACGCTGTCTACCCCGATTCCGTAATGGATGTGCTCTGGTAAAGCGTTTCCAGAACAGCAAATCGGTAGGCGACATCACCCAGTCGCAGGTGATGGCGGCCTTGCTCAAGCGTGGCAAGAAGGTTTTGATGCCCTTTGGTGACAACTTTCGTTACGATCTGGTTGTTGAGGAAGATGGGCGATTTACCCGGATTCAGTGCAAGACCGGCAGATTGATTCGTGGCGCAATCGTTTTTGCCGTGGCTTCCTCGCAGTACCACCGGGGCGGCAAGCGTCAGGATTATCGCGGACAGATTGACTCCTTTGGAGTGTTCTGCCCCGAAAATGGGAAGGTCTATATCATTTCGATAGGTGACCTTCCTCTGGTGCGGGAGGCTAAATTGCGGCTTGCTCCTCCCGGGAATTCGCAGGTGAAGGGTATTAGATGGGCAGCAGATTATGAGATTTGATCCCCGATAGCTCAGTTGGTAGAGCGACGGACTGTTAGTGAAATAGCAGCGTCACAGGGAAACCTGTGAATGAAAATTGGGTGAACTCAGGGAATGTCCTTCGGGAAGAATCCTGAGCCAAGCCCGCCGAAGGGCATACAGTAGGCGGGAAGGTGCAGAGACTAGGGGGTGAGCAGCCCAGGCAATAAGCCCCCAATAGCGCCCGACGCCCTAACGGATCATGCCGAGGGTGATGAGATAGTCCAAACGCGCAAGCGTTGTAATCCGCAGGTCGCTGGTTCGAGCCCAGCTCGGGGAGCCACAACAGGCAGGGGCCAGCGCAATGCTGGCCCCTGTTTTTTGATTTGGGACCGGTGTGCAACAATGCCAGCCTCCCTGACATCCGGGCGGGCAACACCGTGCGCATACTGCTGGTCGAAGACGACGAAATGCTGGCCGACGCGGTCGCGCGAGCCTTGACCCAATCAGCGCACGCGGTGGACGTGGCCCGGGACGGCGAGCGCGCCGACCACGCGCTCGCGGCCAACGAGTACGACCTCGTGGTGCTCGACGTCGCCCTGCCGCACATCGACGGCTTCGAGGTGCTGAAGCGCCTGCGTTCCCGTCGCAGCACCGTGCCCGTGCTCATGCTGACGGTCCACGATACGCTCGAGGATCGCGTGACCGGGCTCGACCTCGGCGCCGACGACTACCTCACCAAGCCGTTCCACCTGTCCGAGCTCGAAGCCCGGGTGCGGGCGCTGATCCGGCGCGCCAATGCCGGTGCCAGCTCCGATCTGATCCACGGCCGGCTGCGCCTGGATACGGTCGGCCGCCGCCTCTACTGCGACGGCCAGCCGCTGGAACTGTCCGTGCGGGAACTGGCGGTGATCGAGCTGCTGCTGTTGAGGGAAGGCAAGGTCG
>CAZOQY010000013.1:6671-22711 GCA_964581835.1 uncultured Streptomycetaceae bacterium
CGGCTGGGAAGAATCTTCTAGCAGCAACACCATCGAGGTCTTCGTCTACCGGCTGCGCAAGAAACTGGAATATTCCGGCGTCGACATCCGCACCGTGCGCGGCATGGGCTACATGATCGAACGGGCCGATGCTGCGTGAGCAGACCCTGCTCCGCAGCCAGCTGCTGACATGGCTGCTGGTGCCGCTGACCCTGCTGCTCGTCGTCGATGCCTTCGTCAGCTATTGGGTCGCGTTGAGCTTCTCGCAGCGCGCGTACGACCGTTCGCTGGTGGAAATCGCGCGCGAGGTTTCCCTGCACCTGAAGATCGTCGACGGGCAGCTCGCGCTCGACCTGCCTCCCGCCGCCAGGCAGGTGCTGTTCTCCGACCCCAGCGACAGGATCTATTACGAAATCAGCGCCATCGACGGGCGGGTGGTGATGGGAGACCCGATCGCGCCGCCGTCCCGGGCAAGACCATCCACGCCGCGTCACGAGGCGTTCTACGACGGCACCGCGGACGGTGCGCCGGTGCGGATAGTCGAGCTGCGAGTCGGATTGGAAGCCGGGGCGGCCCAGCCGCCCGCGGTGGTCAGGGTTGCCGAGACCGAGGTCAAGCGCAACGGGCTCGCGCGGGAGATCCTGCTCTCCGTGGTGGTGCCGCAGATCCTGCTGATCCTGATCGCCGGCGTGGTGGTCTGGATGGGCGTTGTCCGCGGCCTGTCTCCCCTCGAACGGCTGCAACGGGCGGTCGCATCGCGCCTGGATCGCGATCTCAGCCCGCTGGAGGTGAAGGAAGTGCCCGGAGAAGTCAGGCCCCTACTCCACTCGATCAACGGCCTGCTCGCCCGTCTCGACAGCCTGTTCACGCTGCAGAGCCGATTCATCGCCGACGCGGCGCATCAGCTGAAAACGCCCATGGCCGGCTTCAGGGCGCAGCTCGAGCTCGCCCTGCGCGAGCAGGACCCCGTTCGCATGCGCGAGTCCGTGGAGAAACTGCATGCCGGGCTCGATCGCCTGTCGCGCCTGATCAACCAGTTGCTGTCGCTTGCCCGCAACGAGCCCGACGCAGTCCAGTCGGTGGCACTGATGCCGGTCGACCTGCGCGCGCTCGCGCTGGACGTCGCCACCGGCTGGGTCCCCGAAGCTCTCAGGCACGGGATCGACCTGGGATTCGAAGCCGGCGAAGAGGCAATCGTGGTGCAGGGCGACCCGGAGCGCCTGCGGGAACTGCTCGACAACCTGCTCGACAACGCGGTTCGCTACAGCCGCGAAGGCGGCCACGTCACGATCCGCGTCGGCGCCGCACCCCATCCCGTCGTGTCCGTCAGCGATGACGGCCCCAGCATTCCTGTCCACGAGCGGCGAAGAGTATTCGAGCGTTTCCACCGCCTGCTCGGCAACCCGCAGGACGGCAGTGGCCTCGGGCTCGCCATCGCGCAGGAAATCGCGCGCATCCACGGTGCGCAGATACGACTCGATGACGATATCGACGGTGTCGGCAACACATTCAGCGTTTCCTTCCCGCCTGCGTCTACGTAAGAATCCATTCATGTTGCAGACGGGTTTTCTTCATATTCGAGACAGGCTCCGGTAATCCCGATCACATATTCTGAAATCCTGAAAGCGGCCGGTAATAACACGCCGGCACAAAGGAGGATTTCGGATGGAACTATTCGACGGGCCGGGTTTCTGGGTGCCGCTGGGGCAGATCATCATGATCAACATCGTGCTCAGCGGCGACAATGCTGTCGTCATCGCCATGGCCAGCCGCGCGCTGCCGGCCCGCCAGCAGAAACAGGCGATCCTGTTCGGCAGCTTCGGCGCGATCGCACTGCGCGTGATCCTGACTTTTTTCGCCGTGCTGCTGCTGGGCCTGCCCTTCCTCAAGATCATCGGCTCCGCGCTGCTCGGCTGGATCGGCGTCAAGATGCTGATACCCGAAGACGCCGAAGTCGAACTCGACGGACACGCCCACCTGTGGGCGGCGATCAAGACCATCATCATCGCCGATTTCATCATGAGTCTGGACAACGTGCTCGGCGTCGCCGCTGCCGCCAAGGGCAGCGTGCTGTTGCTCGTCATCGGGCTCGGCATCAGCATCCCGCTGATTATCTACGGCAGCACGCTGGTGCTTAAGCTGATGAACCGCTACCCCATTATCGTCACGGTGGGCGGCGCAGTGCTCGGGTGGGTGGCCGGTGAAATGCTTATCACCGACCCCGCGATCAACCTGTGGGTCGAGAACAACGCACACTGGCTGCACACCCTCTCACCCGGTCTCGCCGCCCTGGGCGTCGTCGGCACGGGCAAGTGGCTGGCTTTTTCCAGGCTGCAGGAAGTCGCGAAAGAGACCCCCGCGAAGCGCAAGGAAGAACTGGCCGGGGAAGAAGCGCCGCCGGGATATCACTGGGTCTCGAGGGCCTGGCGCAAGCTTCCCGACGGACCCCGGGACTATGCGGCGTACTACGGCAAGACCGCCTTCCGCTTCCTCGCCCCCATCAGCGGCAGGCTGCGCGCGCCCAGGCGCTGACCGGCGCGCGCACGGGCCGGCTACTCCGGCCGGCCGAGCTTTCCCGCGGCGTTCTCCGCCACGCGAGACGTGCGCGCGGCCTGCTCCACCATCAGGCTGAACCGCACGGCCGCATCGGCCGGACGGCGGCGCACGCCCTCGAGCACGGTCACGAAAGCCGGGTCGTGCTCCAGCCACCTGAGTGCCAGCTCCTCCAGCGTGTATTCCACCGCGTTTTTCGGATCGTTGTAGCCGCACCGGTCGGCGACGCCGGAAAGCGCGCGGAAGCTGCGGGCGCGCAGTTCATCACGCTCGAGCAGCGCGCGGCTGGCGGACAGCTTTTCCGGCGTGATCTCACCGCTCAGGGCGGTGGACATGACCCGGGAGAACAGGGCCCGGTCGGGAGGACGCGCGACGGATTCCGCGAGCGTTATTTTCTCGCTGGGCGCGAGGCTGGAGGCGATGCAATAGCCCACGCGCGCGGTGAAATCCGGGATGGCGGAATAATCACGCCGCTCGAAAAAGACGCGCTGAGACCAGTAAAGGCAACCGTGAACGACCAAGGCCAGTAAAAGCAGGCCCACAAGCAGGGACAACCGCTGTTTGGGCATCTTTTCCAATTGAACGGGAAAGCATGAATAACCGGATGAAGCCTGGGAACGCGTTCCAGGCCACTGCTGCACGGACTGGTTCCGGACGGCGTGAAAAGCGGACGATCGAGAGCTGGCGTCTGCTCAAGCAGGCTTGCCCGTCGTGATGGCCCCGATCGCCGAGAACAGGTCGGCGACGACCTGGCGTGGAATGCCGCGAGTGATGAAAACCAGGCGCGTGGTGCGGTCCGGCCCGGGCCACGCCGCAAGTTCGAGCGGCGGGTGGAACAGGTGCTGCACCCCCTGCACCACCATCGGCCCCGATTTTCCCGTGACGTTGACCAGGCCCTTGACGCGCAGCAGGTCCGGGCCGCGCAATGCGGTCAGCACGTCCATGCATTGCGTGAACGTGTCCCAGGCCATGGCTTGCTCGAAGCGCAGCACGAAAGTCTGCACGGTCTCGTCATGCCGGTGGACGTGCCCGTGCTCGTCGTGCCTGTCGGCGCCGAGCCAGCGCTCGACTTCCTCCAGCTTCGCGCTGGTGCGGCGCAGGCCGACGTCCACCAGGAACGAGAGCTCGATCTCGCCGTTCATCGCGACCCTGACCGGCGCGTTGGGGTTGATTGCCTGCAGCCGGGCCGTCAGCTCTTTGAGCTGTTTCTCCCCGACCAGGTCGGACTTCGTCACGACCAGCCGGTCGGCGAGCGCAACCTGCCTGACCGGCTCGGTGAACTGCACGAGCTGGCCCGGCGCGTTCACCGCATCCACCAGCGTCACCACGCAATCGAGGCGATACTGCTCGAGCAGCAGCGTGTCGGTAATCAGCGTCTGCAGCACCGGCGCCGGGTCGGCCAGGCCGGTGGTCTCGATCACCACGCGGTCGAAATCGATGACTTCGCCGTTGCGGCGCTTGATGAAGAGGTCGCGCAGCGTCTCCTGCAGGTCGCCGCGCAACACGCAGCACAGGCAGCCGTTGTTGAGCAGCATCATCTGCTCGGACGAGGTCTGGACGAGGTCGTTGTCGACCCCGATCTCGCCCAGTTCGTTGACGATCACCGCCACCCGGTTCATTTCCGGGCGCTTCAGCAGCCGGTTGACGAGCGTGGTCTTCCCGCTGCCCAGGAAGCCGGTCACGATCGAAACCGGGATCAGCCCCGCGAGGACGTCGCGGGTGGATGCCGCGCTGGCCTGGGTTACCGCCATCTAGAACGTTGCCTCCAGGATGTAGAGCCCGCCGCCGAAGCGGTCCACCGCGTAGATGATGCGGTTTTCGTCCACCCACACGTCGTTGATCTGCGCCGAGCCTTTCGGCGCGAGCTTGGGCGTGGCCGGCACGAAATAGCCGGCTTCCTTCGGCTGCAGCGGGTTGGTCAGGTCGAACGCCCGCACGCCGCCGTTGAAGAAAGTGCCGAAGACCAGTGTTTCCGAGCGGAACGAGCACGGCCCCGGCTGGTTCTCGTGCATGTTGTGCGAGCCGTAGCGGCCGCCGCGCTTGATGAAGGGCTCCGCCGGCGGCAGCGGCAGCGTCGCGATCGGCACCAGGTTGCTCTCCACCCGCGCGTCCACCACCCAGGTGAGCTTGGGCCAGTCCGCGCCGTTGTCCTTCGTGCACTCGTCCGAGATGATCAGGTAGCCGCGCTCGAGCAACGGCAGCACGGTGTGCGTGAAGCCGTTGTAGGGCGGCGAGTACTGCAGGTGGCCCACCGGCTTCGGTTTCGACTTGTCGCTGATGTCGAGGATCCAGGCGCCGCCGTCGATGTAACCCACGTAGGCGCGATCCGGCCTCTGCGGGTAGACGGCGCAGTTGTGCGGGCGGTAGCCGCCGTCGAATTTCGGGTGGCGCGGCGGCGGCGGCGCGGAATCGCCCTTGCGCGTGCCGGGATACCACCAGCGGCCCACTTCGGCGGGCTTGGACGGGTTCTTCACGTCGATGATGCGGTAGAACTGATCGTCCTTCTCGTTGGTCGGCTCGAAATCGGCCGACCCGGAAGTGAGGTGCACGTACTCACCGTCCACGAAGAACACGCAGTGCGCGCCGCGCGAGCACGGCCCCGAGGTATCGAAGTGGGAAATGAGCTTCGGCTTTTCCGGCGTGCTGATGTCGAACAGGTCCATGCCCGCGGGCTTGAGGCCCCACTTCTTGGTCTGGTAGGCCACCGCCATGACGTCGCCGACGACGTCGAGCGAGTTCGAGCGCACGTCGTTGTGCGGCAAGTCGGTCTGCACCACCATTTTGGGATTGCGCAGGTCGGTGACGTCCACCGCCGTGAAATTCTTGGGCGCGGACTCGTGCGCCATCCACAGGATGCGTCGCCCGTCCTTCGTCTTCTGCATGTTGATGCCCTCCCCGACCCCGCCGAAGCCGGCGAGCTCGTGGTGGGAGATGAGCTTCATGTTGAGCGCCATCTGGGCGAACCCGCCGCCCGGCCGCACGGTTCCTTCGACTGCCATTTATCTTCCTTTCCTGGTTATGCGCCGCCGGGGCCTCCCCCTCAAACCGGCGCGTTTTCTCAAAACCGAGTGGATTGCCGCGGTATCGTGCATGCCCCAGCCCTGCCTGAGGGCCGCAGTGTAATACGGGATGCTGCCATCGAAGAGCGGCGTCGGGCAGCGCAGCCGCCTGACGAAGGCGCGGATGATGTCGATGTCCTTCTGATAAATCTTCGATTTCATGTGTGGCGGCAGGTAATGCCCGCGCACCATCATCTGGCCGCGCACCTGGAACATGCGCGAGCTGCCGGCGCCGTCGCCGATCACCCGGTAGAGCAGCTTGAGATCGATGCCCGCCTTCTCGCCCACCACCATCGCTTCCGCGGTGGACAGGTTGTGGATGGTCACCAGCAGGTTGGCGACGAACTTCAACTTGGAGCCGACGCCGAATTCGCCGCAGTAATAGGTCGAGCGCGAAAACCCGTCCAGCACCTTGCGGCAGCGGTTGAACGCCCGGCGCTCGCCGCTGGCGTAGATCGCGATGTCCTTTGCCGCCGCCTGCGCGCCGGTGCCGCTGATCGGGCAGTCGAGCAGCACCACTTTGCGCCGGGCGAGCCGCCTGCGCAGACTCTCCTTCAGTTCGAGCGTCATGGTGCTCGCCTCGATCACGATGGTGCCGGGGCGCGCGCTTGCCGCAATGCCCTGTTTGCCGAAATAGGCCTCTTCCATCGCGGCCGGCGACGGCAGCGAGGTAATGATGATGCGCGCCTTCGCCGCGACCTCCGCGCAGGAGGCTGCCGGCTGTCCGCCCAGGCGTGTCAGCGCCCTGCCCGCCGCCGGCGACACGTCGTAACCGATGACCTTGAAGCCCGAATCGAGCAGGTGACGGGCGAAAGCGCCGCCCATGATGCCGAGGCCGATCTGCCCGACCGTGCCCCGGTTGCGGCGGCTACGCGGCATGGTGTCGACTCCTGGTCATATTGTGAACTCGTCGGACGGGCGGGTGGCTGGCAGACCGCGATTCTCCCATTCCTCGCGGTCGCCCCTCAACCTTTTTCGCGCGCCATTCACCGCCGGTCGCTACTGGCTGGGAACGAGCACCCGGGCGGACCGTGATGCCCGCCGTGTTTTCCGCTGCTCGGCCTGCTTCGCGCCGGCGGGCAGGCTGAACACGCCGCGATCGAACAGCGCGTTCATCTCGGCGATGACGATCTGCGACACCTCGTCGGTGGCCGCCGACGCCGGTTTCTCGGCCAGGTGCGCCAGCATCAGCGAGCGGTGCACGTTCACGTCGGCGATCGGAAACGCGACGATGCGGCCGGCCGCGATATCGGCGTGAAAAGTCGAAATCGGCATCACTGCCGGGCCCACGCCGCGCTGCAGCAGGCGTCCGATCGCCTCCACCGCGTTGACCTCGAATTCGACCTGCAGGCGGGCGCCGTAACGCCCGATCTGGTCGTCGACGATGGCGCGGATCGCCTCGGTCACGATGACCGGCGTCTTCGACAGTTCGGCGAGCGTGTAGAAGCGCCTGGCATCCCTGGGCTGCGGCGCCGCAAGCACCACGACCGGCTCGGAGATCAGCGGAGTCGCCCGCAGCGCGCGCGTGGACGACGGATTGGTGAGCAGTGCGACATCGATCTGCCCGGTCAGCAGGCCGTCGAACAGCAGCGTGCTGAAATGCTCCACGATCTTCAGCGCCACCTGCGGACACTGGCGGCGCACTCGCTCGACCACGCCCGGCACCAGCAACGGGCCCAGGGTGGGCGACACCCCGAATATCACCTGTCCGCGCGGGCTCTCGTTTTCCGCGCGCAGTTCTTCCTTGCCCCGCTCCAGTTCGCGCAGCGCCCTGCGGCAATGTTCGAGGAACTGCCGCCCGGCGCCGGTCAGCCTGACACCGCGCGGCAGCCGCACCAGCAGTTGCATGCCCAGTTCCTGCTCCATGCTCTGCATGTGGCGCGACAGCGCCGGTTGTGCCACGCCCAGGTTGGCTGCGGCGCGGGTAATGCTGCCGCAATCGGCGATCTGGACGAAATAGCGGATGCCGCGGAGATCCATGCTGCGTAACGGGAGATGGCAGAGATGGCTATTGATAACGAAGTGGCATGAATTCTAGCAGAGGGGTGCTGGTTATTGTCATCAGGCGCGTAGCAGCCATGCTGAACCGGCATGGCATGGATACTGCCGCGGCATTTGTGACCCCCCGCCCGCTCCGCTACCATGCGCCTTTCACCGCCCGGCCGCAGGCCGGCACCCCGCCCCGACGCGGCGGTAAAACGAGAGGATCCCTTTTGAAACAGATCAACGTCGGCATCATCGGCACCGGGTGGTGCGGCGGCATCCGCGCCGAGACCTGCGCCAGCAATCCCATCGTCGGCAACCTCCATATCGCCGAGACCCGGCCCGAGCGCCTGGCCGAAGTGGCCAAGGCGACCGGCGCGAAGACCGCCACCGCGGACTACCGCGAGCTGCTGAAGATCGGGGAAATCGACGCTTACATGATCTCGGCGACTCCCGAGACCCTGCACTACCCGATGGCGCGGGAATGCCTGCTAGCCGGCAAGCACGTTTTTCTCGAGAAGCCGATCGCCATCGAACTGCACGAAGCCGACGATCTGATCCAGATCGCGAAGAAGAACAGGCTCAAGTTCACCATCGGCTATTCCCAGCGCTACAACCCCAAGTTCGCGTACGTCAGGAAGTCGATCATGGACGGCGCCATCGGCAAGCCGGTGAGCGCGCTGGTCAGCCGCCACATCACGCGCAGCCTCGGCAAGAAGATCACCGGGCGCGGCAAGCTCTCCCCCGCCGCCATGGAATCGACGCACGATCTCGACTTCGTCCTGTGGTGCCTGGAACCGGCCAGGCCGGTGCGCGTGTATTCGCAGGTGAACTACGGGGCGATGAGGCAGGCGACCGGGGGCGACATACCCGACAACCAGTGGATCACCGTCACCATGGATAACGGGCTGTCGTTCGTGGTCGGCGGCGGCTGGAGCCTGCCGCCCGGCTACCCGAATTTTTCCATGACGTGGATCGAGATGATCGGGACCGAAGGCTCGGTGTTCGTCGACGACAGCCATCGCGACGTCGTTCTCAATACCATGAAGGACGGCATGCGCCTGCCGATGTCCTCGATGCCGGGCGAGTTCGTGGACCACGCCTACGCCGGCCCGATGAAGGCCGAGACCGTGCACTTCCTCGAGGCCGTCGCCTGCGACCGGCCCGTGCTGGTCACCGGCGAGCAGGCGCGCACGGTCATGGAGGTCTACATCGCCGCCGACCTCTCCGCCGAGCGCAACGAGCCGGTCAGCCTTCCCTTGCCCGAGTCCCGGGCGACGGCAGCCGGAGGGGCGCGGTGAAAAAGAATCCCAAGCGCATCGGGCTGGCCATCATCGGCGCCGGCCGCGTCGGCCTGTTCCGCGGCGAGCTCGCCGCCCGCCATCCCGAGGTGGAGTGGATCGGCATCGCCGAAATCAACCCCGAGCGCGGCGAGATCGTCCGCGAGAAATGCGGTGCGGATTTCGTCACCACCGACTACCGCGAGCTGCTCGCGCGCCCCGAAGTCAACGCGGTGGTCGTGTCGACCGACGAGCACCTGCACGTCGACCCGGTCATTCTGGCCGCGGAACGCAAGCTGCCGCTGCTGATCGAAAAGCCGCTCGCGACCGATCTGGCCGAGTCCGCCGGCACGCTCGCCGCCATAGAGAAGTCCGGTGTCGACGCCGTCATCGGCTACACGCAGCGCTTCCGCCGCCGCTGGCTGGTGGCGAAGGAGAAGGTGAAGTCGGGCGCGCTCGGCGAAGTCACCATGGTCACCTCCCGCGCTTTCATGAACCGGCTGGTCGCCATCGACAACTACAAGCGCAGCGACAACCGGTCGGAAGTGACGCCGATGGTCATCTCCGGCACGCACGCGCTCGATATCGTGATGTGGCTGATGGAAGCCAGGAAGCCGGTCGAGGTCTACGCGCGTTCGGTCAACAAGGCGCTCGGCCCGACGTGGCAGGGCGTGGACGGCACCGGCTACACCATTACTTTCGACGACGGCGCCATCTATCACGGCGTGATCTCCTGGGCCCTGCCCGAGATCTGGCCGGGCGCGGTCTACAGCCTCGAGGTCGGCGCGGTCGGCACGGAGGGCGTGCTCACCATCGACGACACGCACCGCGACATGGTGCTGGCGACCAACCTGATCCAGGCCGAGGGCTACGCGCCGGACAAGCGCCGCCACGTGGATTTCCTCACCAGCTACCCGGTCGGCGACATGGCGCTGGGAGAGCTGCGCGGCCCGATGCGGGAGGAGACCAATTCCTGGCTGAACCGGGTGTCGCTGGGCGTGCCCACGCAGCACGCGACGGCCCGCGAAGGCCACAATCGTCTGATGCTGACCAAGGCCATCGATCTTTCCGCGCGGCTGAAGCGACCGGTCAGGCTGCCGATCTCCGCGGAAGACCTGGTCACCGCGAAATGAGCGCACCGGATAAATAGCCCGGATTACAATACCCGCCACGGCGGGTCCCAGCGAAGACAAAACGAGGAGGAGACAAACATGAAACGTCGAGCATTGGCAGTCGCAACCCTTCTGGCGATACCCCTGCTGCAGGCTTCCCCGGCTCTGGCGCAGGGCAAGGGCGACGAATACCCGTCGCGGCCGGTGCGCATGATTGTTCCGTTCGCCCCGGGCGGCGCCTCCGACACCGTCGGACGCATCATCCAGCCGGCCATGGCCGACCTGCTCAAGCAGCAGGTGGTCGTGGACAACCGCGGCGGGGCCGCCGGCAATATCGGCGTGGAAGTCGCGGTGCGCGCCAGTCCGGACGGCTACAACTTCCTCCTTGGCAACGTCGGCACGATGGCCATCAACCCGGTCTACTACACCAAGTTTCAGTACCGGCCCCTGAAAGATCTCATCCCGATCATCCAGATCGTCGACGTTCCGGGCAGTCTCGTCGTGCACCCGTCCCTGCCGGTCAAGAGCGTCAAGGAACTCATCGCCCACATGAAGGCGAACCCGGGCAAGCTCAACTACGGCGCGCCCGCCCCCTCCAGCGCCAACACGCTGGAGACGATCATGTTCCTGAATGCCACGGGCACCCGGGCCGAGCAGATCGCCTACAAGGGCGGCGCCGGCCCGGCGACCATCGGTCTGCTCGGCAACGAGATCCAGATCATGTTCGTGACCTTCTCTTCGGTGGTCGGGTTCTCCAAGCAGGGACGACTGCGCATGCTCGGGGTGATCTCCCCCGAACGCAACCCCGCGTACCCGGAAATCCCCACCATGCGCGAGCAGGGGCTCGACATGGTCGTGGGGTCCTGGCAGGGCCTGTTCGTGCCCCAGGGCACGCCCAAGGCGGTGGTCAGCAAGCTCTTCAGGGTCGGCGCCGACATGATGAAGGATCCGCGGGTCGTCAAACGGCTGGGCGAGAGCGGGATCACCATCGTGACCAGCAAGTCCCCGGCCGACTTCACCGCCTTCGTGAAGGCGGAAACGGATCGGTTCGGCAAGGTGATCAAGGACAACAACATAGCAACCGAGTAATCGTTAAACATCATTTGGAGAACGCGAGATGGCGAATTTCGGCATAGCAGGTCTGGACTGGCAGCAGCGGGTCAACTGGGAGCGGCTGCGCAACTACCGCCTCGAGCGGGCGCGCGAGAAGATGAAGGCGCACGGTCTCGGCGCCATGCTGCTGATGTACGACGAGAACGTGCGCTACGTCACCGGCACCCTCACCCCGGGCTGGAACCGCCTGAAGCCCGGCCTGCGCTACGCCATGCTGTGCGGCGACGACAAGCCGGTGCTGTTCGAGCAGGGCGACCTGGGCTTCCAGATCGAGCGCCACTCGCCGTGGCTGCCGAAGGAGAACGTGCGCTACTCGTACGCCTGGATCAAGGGCGCGGCGGGCCCCGCCTCCAGCCAGCAGGTGAAGAAGTTCACCAATGCGGTAAAACAGGAAATGAAGAAGTCCGGCGTCGCCGGCGCCAAGCTCGGCGTCGACTTCATCGACATCAACATGATCAAGGTCTTCGCGGACGAGAAGATCGAATGGACCGACGGCATGACGCCGATGATGGAAGCGCGTGCCATCAAGAACGTGGACGAGCAGGAGTGCCTGCGCATGGTCGGCGCGATCGGCGACGGCGCGCACTGGGAATTCATGAAGGCGCTGAAGCCCGGCATCACCGAGAACAAGCTGACCGCGCACATCATGGAGTACCTCTACTCCATCCCCGGCATGGAAGACGTCGAGGACGTGATCGTGTCTTCCGGCCCCAACACCTGGCCCAACTGGCGCAACTTCTCCGACCGCATCATCAAGCCGGGCGACATCGTGTTCATGGACCTCGCCGCCCTCACCTGGAACGGCTACAAGTCGTGCTACTACCGCACCTACTGCGCCGGCAAGGAGCCGACCCGGGAACAGAAGGACGTCTACGCCACCGCGCTGAAGTGGCTCTACGACTCGATCAAGGAGGTGAAGCCCGGCGCGACGACCCGGGACATCGCCTCCAAGTGGCCGTCGGCCCAGGAAGCCTGGGGTTACAAGGAAGAAGACCAGGCTGCCGCCAACCTGTGGGGCCACGGCCTCGGCCTCGCGCAGTACGACCAGCCGGTCATCTCGCGCATCTGGTCGCTCGATCACCCGATCGAGATCAAGGAAGGCATGGTGTTCGCGCTCGAAACCCAGCACGGCAGGCGCTTCGAATGGGGCGTACGCATCGAGGAGATGCTGATCGTGCACAAGGACCGCACGGAAATCGTCTCCAACTTCCCGGTCGAGCAGATCACCGTCGTCGACCCGATGCCGGGCTATTCCAGCCTCTCGGGCCGATAACCACCCACCGGCCCCGGCAGGCGCGGGTTCCCCTGCGCCCGCCGGGGCTTTTTACTTCGGGCAGAAAATGACGCAAACCATACGGGCCGCCGTTCTGGACGCGCCGCGCCGATTCCAGATCGCCGCGCGGCCGGCGCCGGCCGCCGGGAACGGCGAAGTGGTGGTCCGCATGGCCGCCACCGCGGTCTGCCATACCGATCTCGCCATTTACACCGGCGAGCACCCCGGCGTGCGCTATCCGGTCGTGCTCGGGCACGAGGCGACCGGCGTGGTGGAAGCGATCGGCCCCCAGGTCGCCGGGCTTGCCCGCGGCCAGCACGTCATCATCAATCCCATCATCGCCTGCGGCCGCTGCGACATGTGCGCGAAAGGCACGGAAAACCTGTGCCGCAACGCCGGGCTGTTCGGGCGCGAAGTCGACGGCTCGATGAGCGAATTCGTGCGGATCGCCGCGCGCTATGCCCACCCGCTGCCGCCGCAACTGCCCTTGCCCGCCGCCACGCTGATCGAAACGCTGGCGACGGTGCGCCATGCGCAGCAACGGCTCGGGATCCAGGCCGGCGAATCGGTGGTGGTGCTGGGCCAGGGCACGACCGGCCTGCTGCACACGCGGCTGGCCGTGCTCGCCGGCGCCAGCCCCGTCATCGTCGTTTCGCGCACGCAATGGAAACTCGATCTGGCGGCCCGCATGGGCGCGCACCAGGCCGTCGCCGCCGATGCCGGGAAAGCCGTGGACGAGGCGTTGCGGCTGACCGGCGGCGCCGGCGCCGACGTCGTCATCGACACCGCCGGCGGCGCCGACACGCTCCAGGCCGGCATCGACATGCTGCGCCCGGGCGGGCGCTTCTCTCCCTACGCGGTGAGCCATGCCTGCTGCACCGGCTTCAGCACCTTCCCGCTGTACTACAAGGAGATCAACATCATCGGCTCCCGTGCGCTACTCGCCGAGGACATGGCGCCCTCGATCGAGATGGTCGCCTCGGGCCGGGTGGACGTCAGCGGGTTCGTCACCGCCACCTACCCGCTCGGCCGCGCGGCCGAGGCTTTCGAGGAATACGAGCGCAACCCCGGAAGAATTCTGCGAATCGTGATCGATTCGCTGAACTCCTGAAGAACATGCACGATTTTATCGTTCACATCTCCGCTCCCGAGGCAGTCGACGCGGCGCGCACCGGTCCCAAGGCCGCCAATCTCGCCGCGCTCGGCCGCGCCGGCCTGCCGATCCCCGACGGTTTCTGCCTCACCGCCGCGGCCTACCATGCGCAAATCTCCGCGCTCGGACTCGAGGAAACCGCGCGCGCGGTGTTCTCCTCCGAGGACGCGCAGGCGCGCCGCGCCGCGCTGAAAATGCGCATGACGCTCATGGAGCAACCCGTCACGCCCGCGATCGAGGCGCCCCTGCTCGCCGCCTGGCGCAGGCTCACCGGCGCCGGCGGCACGCCCGGCGTCGTTCGTTCCAGCGCCCTGGTCGAGGACCGCAACGGTTCCAGCTTCGCGGGTCAGTTCGAAAGTTTTCTCGGCATCGAGAACGAAACCGATTTCCTGACGGCGGTGCGGGCCTGCTGGGCGGCGCTGTGGGCGCCGCGCGCGCTGCGCTACATGGCCACGCACGATCTCGACCCGGCCACCACCGCGATGGCGCTGCTGATGCAGCCGCTGGTGGCGGCGCAGGCCGCCGGGGGAGGCTTGAGCCGGACAGCCGAAGACGGAATGCTGGTCAACGCGACTCCCGGCCTGGGTTCGGCCATAGCCCAGGGTGAAGTCGCGCCCGACCGCTACGAGCTCGACCGCGACGGCAAGCTGCGCGTGAGTCACGCCGCACTCGAGTATCACCAGCCGGGCTGTGCCCACCTGCCGCGCCTGTCCAGGCCGGCCGCGAAGAAGAAACTGTGCCTGAAGCCGGTGGAGGTAGAGGAACTGGGCCGCCTGATGCTCGCGGCCGAAGCGCTCATGGGCATGCCGGTCGAAATCGAGTGGGCGATGGATGACGCCGGAATCAGGATGCTGCAATCACGCCCGCTGCACCTCGACGACCAGCACACTGAAAATGCCAAGTCAGCCGACCCGATCTGGCTGCGCCAGCCGCGCCTCCGGGGGCAGCCTGCCGGCGTGGGCTGGGCCACCGGGCGCGCCTGCGTGGTGAACTGCGAGTGCGAGATCTCCCGCCTCGCGCCGGGCGACATCCTGGTGACGAAGATGGCCGGCCCGGCCCTGGGCCGCGTGCTGGCGATCGCCTCGGGCGTGGTCTCCGAACTGGGCGGCAGCACTTCCCACCTCGCCTCGCTCGCCCGCGAGCGCTGCGTGCCGACGGTGCTGGGCGTGCCCGGCGCGACGCTGCAGATACCCGACGGCGTGCAGGTGGCCGTGGACGGCGTCTCGGGCATCGTGCGCTGGATGGCCAACCGTTGATCGAGGCAAGCGCATGATCCAGCGCATTAGAGGCATCACCGACGAGGAAGCAACCGGCCCGGCGAAGGATCTGTTCGAAGCCTCCAATCGCATGCTGGGCCGCACGGCCAACCTGCAGAGGATCCTCGCGCACAGCCCGTACGTGGCGCGCTGGCTGCTGCCGTTCATCGCGGCGGTGCGCCAGCCCAACGCAGGCGCGGTATCCGACGTCAGGCTGCGCAACCTCGCCGTGCTGAAGACCTCCACCATCAACGGCTGCAAGTACTGAACGGAACACAATCGGGTGCTTGGTCAAGCACTGGGACTCTCGGACGCGGAATTCGACTCGCTGCAGGGGGACTATCGCAACAGCCCCCTGTTCAACGAGAAGGAGAAGGCCGCGCTCGCCTGGTCGGAGGCGATGACGCTCAATACCGCCAAGCAGAGCGGCCCGGCCTGGGACGGCATGCGCCGGCTCTTCAACGACGCCGAGATCGTCGAGATTTCTCTTGCCTGCGCGATGTTCAACATGATCAACCGGCTGAACGATTCCTTCCGCACCGAGCTCGAGCCGGAGGAATACAACCGCCGCCAGCACGGCGCGGTCAAGGTCACGGCCGCGGCGCTGGAGGACTACGCCTGCCGCATCTGCTCCTCCGCCGGGAAGGACTGATGCGGCTCAAGGTATACCTGACCCAGCCGGTGGCCGACAGCGCGATCGAGCGGCTGCGAGCCGCAACCGAACTCACGCTCAATGCCGACCCGCTCCATATCGCGACGCGGGACGAACTGGTCGCCGCCGCGCGCGCGAACGACGTCCTGTTCTGCCTGCTGCACGACGTCGTGGACCGCGAAGTCATCGCGGCCAACCCGCAATTGAAGGCGGTGGCCTCCATGACCATCACGCCCGCCGACATCGACGTGGCCGAAGCGACGAAGCGGCGCATCCCCGTCACCGTGATTCCCGCCCTGTTGCTGAACGACGCCACCGCGGACCTGACCTGGGCGCTGCTGATGGATGTCGCCCGCCGCGTCGCCGAGGGCGACCGGCTGATGCGCTCGGGCGTGTTCCCGGGTTCCCAGTCCTGTTACATGGTCGGCGGCGGCGTCACCGGCAAGACCCTCGGCATCGTCGGCATGGGCGGCGTCGGCCAGTCGGTCGCCCGCCGCGCCGCGGGATTCGCCATGCGGCTGGCCTATCACGATCCCAACCGGTTGCCGGAAGCGGAAGAGAAGGCGCTGGGTCTGGCATGGCTGCCGTTCGACGACCTGCTGCGCCAATCCGATTTCGTCACGATCA
>CAZOQY010000014.1:0-22395 GCA_964581835.1 uncultured Streptomycetaceae bacterium
CAGGATGAGATCACTCGAGACGGCGAGGCCCTAGGGGCGCGCCATCGCGACGGCCCTGCTGCGCGAAGGCGCCCGCGTCATGATCGTCGCGCGCGACATCCAGCGGCTCGATGCGACGCGCAAGGCGCTCGCGGCCGAGACCGGCGGCGACGTGCGCGCGGTGTCGGCCGATCTCGAGGACGACGCCGCGGTGCGGGCCATGGTCGGGCGGACGATCGCCGAGTTCGGCCATTTCGACATACTCGTCAATGCGGCCGGGAGCGTGAATCCGGCCAGCTTCGAGTCCCTGACGGAAGAAGCCTGGAGCAAGGTGTTCGAGCAGAAGCTCTCCGGCACCCTGCGCTGCCTGCGCCACGCGGTTCCCCACCTGAAGACGCGCGGCTGGGGCCGCATCGTCAACCTCGCCGGCGTGGGCGGCCGCGAGGCGGGCGCCCTGACCATCCCGGTCGGCGTGAACAATGCGGCCGTCCTCAACCTGACCAAGTCGATCGCGCTGCTGATGGCGCCGTACAACGTGCTGGTCAACGCCGTGGTGCCGCACATTCTCGATACCGACCGGCAGGACGAGACGATGAGCCTGCTGGCGGGCCTGAGCGGCAAGCCGGAGGCGGAAATCCGCCAGGAGCGTCTGAAGAAGCTGCCGCTGGGGCGCATGGGGCGGCCGGAAGAGGTGGCGAGCGTCGTCGCGTTCCTGGCGTCGGAGCGCGCGAGCTTCGTGATGGGCGCGGCCTGGCACGTCGACGGCGGCGCCTGGCATGGCATCTGATGCATCTGACGACTTGAAAGGGCGCGAAGCATGAAATTGTTTCTGACCGACAACTCGGGCAACTCGTACAAGGTGCGGGTGCTCGCCTCGATCCTGCAGGTGCCGTACAAGAAGGTCTACGTGGACTGGGACGCCAAGGAGCACAAGCAGCCGGCCTTCCTCAGGATGAACCCGCGCGGCCAGGTGCCGGTCATGAAGATCGAGGGCCAGTACCTGTGGGATTCGACGGCGCACCTGGTCTACCTCGCGCGCAAGCATGGCGGGAAGAAATGGCTGCCGACCGACGCGCTCGGCCTCGCCGAGGTCACGCAGTGGCTCGCTTTCGCGCAGAACGAGGTTTATTTCGGCCTGCAGTGGTCGCGCGGCGTCGTCAAGGGGCTGCGCGGCGGCAACCTCGAGGAATACCAGGTGCACGGGCGCAAGGCGCTCGACACGCTGACCTGGCGGCTGGCGGAGCACGACTGGCTCGCGCTGAAGCACCCGACCATCGCCGACATCGCGTGCTATCCGTACGTGAAGCGCGCGCCCGAGGGCGGCCTGTCGCTCGACACCTATCCCGCGGTGACCGCGTGGCTGAAGCGCTGCGAGAAGATACCGGGCTGGCTCAAGCTGGATTGAAGCGTTCCGGGTAAAGCGTCTCAGGTAATACGTCTCAGATAAAACGTCGCAGATACGGCGTCTCAGATACAGCGCAGCAAGAACGCATTACCTGAGACGAATCATCTGAGACGTATCAACTGCGACGCCTTACCTGAGACGCATTGATAGCAGGGGAAAACATGCTGAAGATCGGAATACTCCTGGGCGACGACATCGGGCTGGAAGTCGTGCCCGAGGCCGTGAAGGTGATGAAGACGGCGGCGGCCAGGACCGGGCTGCAGGTGGAATGGCAGGACCTGCCGATCGGCAGGAGGGGGCACGAGAGCCACGGCCATACGATGCCGCAGGTCACGGTCGACGCGCTGAAGGGGGTCGACGGCTGGCTGCAGGGGCCGATCGGCCACAACGCCTATCCGCGCAACGACAACACCTGGATCAATCCGCCGCTGCGCAAGAAATTCGAACTCTTCGCCAACGTCAAGCCGGTGAAGTCCTACCCCAACATTCCCTCCCTGCACAAGGATGTGGACATCGTGTTCCTGCGCGAGACCACCGAGGGCATGCAGTCCGGCAGCGTGGTGTTCGCGGGCTCCGGCGAGTTCCAGCCCAACGACGACATCGCGATCGGCATGCGCGTCGTCACCCGCAAGGGCGCGAGCCGCGTCGCGAAAGAGGCGTTCGAGATCGCCCGTACCCGCAAACGGAAGAAGGTCACGGCGCTGCACAAGGAGCCGGTCTACCGCCTGGTGTGCGGCATGTTCGCGCAGGAATGCCGCAAGATGGCGAAAAATTACCCGGACGTCGAGCTGGAGGAAGTGCTGATCGACGGCTTCGCGATGAAGCTGGTGATGAAGCCGCAGCAGTACGACGTGGTGGTCACCACCAACCAGTTCGGCGACATCGTCACCGACGAGGGGGCCGGCATCGTCGGCGGTCTCGGCCTCGCGCCGGGTCTCGTCGTGGGCGACACGCAGGCGATGGCGCAGGCGACGCACGGCTCCGCGCCGGACATCGCCGGAAAGAACATCGCCAACCCCTACGCCATGATCATGTCGGGCAAGATGCTGTTCGAGTGGCTCGGCAGGAAGCGCGGCGAGCCGAAAGCGACGCAGGCCGCGAAGCTCATCGACGCCGCGATGGACAAGGTGATCGCCGAGGCGAAGCATCTGACCGGCGACCTCGGCGGCAAGGCGAGCACCACGCAGATGGGAGACGCGGTCGCTGCGGCGGTCTGACTTCGGGGCACGAGTCACGGGTCATGAGAGGCGGTCCATGCCAGACGTAACCAGCAGGAACGTACCGATGTCGCCGGCGCGGCGGGCGATCGGCGACCTGCTGCACGCCGCCCGGTCGGTGCCAACGGTGCCGTTCCAGAAGGACATGAACCTGGCCGAGCTCGCAGCGGCGCGGCAGGCGGCGCAGCCACGGCCGAGCTGGTGCGCCATCTTCACCAAGGCGTACGGGAAAGTCGTCGCCGCGCAGCCGGAGCTGCGCCGCGCCTGCCTGTCGTTTCCGACGGAGCGACTGGTCGAGTACTCCCCTGCGACCGCGGACGTCGTCGTCGAGTCGCGCCTCGACGGCGAGGCCATACTCGTCTACTTGTCCCTGCAGGATCCCGGTTCGTTGCCGCTCCTGGAAATCGACCGCCAGGCGGCCGCGCTCAAGGCGGAACCGCTGGCATCGCGCCGCCTGCGGGGCATGCTGATGCTCGTGCGGTTTCCCCGGCTGCTGCGGCGGCTGGTCTGGTGGATCGCGCTCCACGCCTCGGCACGCGCGCGCGGCAAGCTGTTCGGGACGTTCGCCGTGTCGAGCGTGGCTAACTGGGGCGTGGAATCGCTGCGGCCGCTCTCGCCGGTTACCACGCTGCTGCACTACGGTACTGTCGATGCGGATGGCCGGGTGGCGGTGCGGCTCACGTTCGATCACCGTGTGATGGACGGCGGGCCGCCGTCGCAGGCGCTGAACGAGATGGAGCGCATCCTGAATACCGATATCCTGGCCGAAGTAAAGGGCATGGGGTGAAGGGCTTGCAAAGGAGATAGCACGGGTGCTGAAGATCGGAATATTGCTGGGCGACGACATCGGGCTGGAAGTGGTGCCCGAAGCCGTGAAGGTGATGAAGGCGGCGGCGAAGAAGGTCGGGCTTGACGTGCAGTGGAGCGAGCACCCGATCGGCAGGCTCGGGCACGACCTCCACGGCCACACCATGCCGCAGGTCACGGTGGAGGCGCTGGAGAAGACCGACGGCTTCCTGTGCGGCCCGATCGGGCATGGCGCCTATCCGCGCAACGATCCGACCTGGATCATGCCGCCGCTGAGGAAGCGCCTCGACCTGTACGCCAGCATCAAGCCGGTCAAGTCCTATCCCAACATCCCGTCGGTGCACAAGAACGTGGACGTCGTGTTCCTGCGCGAGGTGACGGAGGGCATGCAGTCCTCCGACACCGTCGTCGCCGGCGCCGGCGAGTTCCGTCCCAACGACGAGATCACCATCGCTTCGCGGGTCATCACGCGCAAGGGCTCGCGGCGCGTGGCGAAAGAGGCGTTCGAGATCGCGCGCACGCGTCCGCGCAGGACCGTCACCTCGGTGCACAAGGAGCCGGTCTACCGCCTCGCCTGCGGCATGTTCGCCGAGGAGTGCCGCAAGCTCGCGAAGGAATACCCCGACGTCACGCTGAACGAAGTACTGGTGGACGGTTTCGCGATGAAGCTCGTCATGAAACCGCAGCAGTTCGACGTGGTGGTCACCACCAACCAGTTCGGCGACATCCTGACCGACGAAGGGGCGGGGGTGGTCGGCGGGCTCGGGTTGGCGCCCGGGTTATGCGTGGGCGAGCGCCTCGCGATGTCCCAGGCGACCCACGGTTCGGCGCCGGACATCGCCGGGAAGAACATCGCCAACCCCTATGCGCTCATCATGTCCGGCCAGATGCTGTTCGAGTGGCTGGGGAGGAAGCGCGGCGAGCCGAAAGCGACGCACGCGGCAAAGCTGATCGATGTCGCGGTGGACAAGGTGATCGCGGAGGCGAAGCACCTCACCGCCGACCTCGGCGGGAAAGCATCGACGACGGAGATGGGCGACGCGATTGCCGCCGCGGTCTAGGAGGGCGTCTCAGATGCAGCGCAGCAAGGACGCATTATCTGAGACGAATCATCTGAGACGTATTAACTGCGACGCCTCATCTGAGACGTTTTTGCCGGCCCGCTTTGCGGGCCGTCACTCCGCCTTGATTCCTGCCATCTTCACCACGTCGCCCCATTTCTTCAGCTCGGAGCGCATGTAGGCGGTAAATTCCTCGGGGCTGGAGGGGGTCGGCACGGTGCCTTCGGACAGCATGCGGTCGATGACGTCCTTCTGGTTGAGGACGGCGACGATTTCCCTGTTGAGGCGCGCGACGATGTCCTTCGGCATGCCGGCCGGGCCAACCATGCCGCCCCAGGCGTAGCCTTCGTAGCCGGGCACACCCGCTTCCGCGATCGTCGGGAACTCGGGTAGCGCCTGCAGGCGCCTGGCATTGCCCACGCCCAGCGCGCGCACGCGGCCGCTGCGCACGTGCGGCAGGATGGTCGGGATGCTGCTCCAGGTAAGCTGGGCTTCGCCGGAGAGCACTGCCAGCACGGCGGGCGCCGTGCCCTTGTAGGGGATGTGCACCGTCCTGATTTTCGCCATCGAGTCGAACAGCGCGGCGGTGAGGTGGCCGGAGTTGCCGGCACCGGGAGAGGAGTAGGTGATCTCGCCCGGGCGTGCCTTCGCCAGCGCAATCAGTTCCTTCACGTTCTTCACCGGCAGAGACGGGTGCGAGACCAGCAGCAGCGGGAAGCTCACCATGTTGGCGATGTGCGTGAAGTCGCGCAGCGTGTCGTGCGGCAGTTTGGCGTAGATGTGCGGGTTCACGGTCAGCGGCCCGGCCGAGGCCGCGCAGATGGTGTAGCCGTCGGGCGCCGACGCCTTCACGTTCTCGAGGCCGACGATCGCGTTCGCGCCGGCGCGGTTGTCGATCACGACCTGCTGGCCCATGCGCTCGGAGAGCCCTTTGCCGACGATGCGGCCGATGAAATCCACGCCGCCGCCGGGCGGGAAGGGCACGACCAGCCGGATCGGCTTGGCGGGGTACGCCTGGGACAGCGCCAGTGCCGGGCATGCGCATAAAACCGCGAGCGCCAGTATTCCCGGTATTCTTCTTATGATGCGGGTCATGCTCTCCTCCCTGTTTTATCGAATTCTCCGGGGAACTTCGCCGAATACCCGCTCCTTGTCAAGCAAGCGCCGGCCGGCGATCGAAGCGCGTTCGCTTATTCCCAGGGGTGGGGATTGAAGGCGGGATGGTAGACGCCCAGCGAGCGGGCGTAGCCGTCCAGGCCGGGGAACAGGCTGGTTCGCGAAATGTTCATGTTGTGCAGTTGCTGGAGGGCTTCCCGCCGCATCGAGATCGGGATGACGATCTGCAGCATGTGTCCGGCGCTGTCGTAGCCGGGCAGCGCCCGCAGGTTGTCCATGAAGCCTGTGGTGGGATCGCCGGGCACGATGAATATTCCTTTCTGCACGCGCAGCCGTTCGTTCAGCCGGAACGGGTTTAGCGGACTGGCGGTGCGCGCGAACGGCGGCGAGAAAAACGCGAGATTGATCACCTGCTCCTGCCCCGTGTCCGTCGGCGTTTTCAGCGTGTTGAGGTTCTGCTTGCCGGCCTTGCCCAGGGCGCGGATGGATTCTTTCGCGAGCCAGGGGCCATGAATCGCGAGAATCGCGCAATCGGTATCAGCGGCTTCCAGCGCGAAGTATGCCGCGATGTAGATGGAATACGTGAAGTCGAGCAACCGCGTCGGCGCGCCGTGGTGCTGCATGACGGAGAGCCACTCGAGCGTGTGACCCGTCTTGGGGACGTGCTGCGAGAACTGGTGATAGGCGCGCTTGAATTCGCGCAGCAGTTCCATTTCCACGGCGCTGCGTTGTCCGGCTGGAATCTTCTCGCGCTCGAAACATCGCTCGAGCGAGGTCTTCATCTGCGACGATGCGGATGACTGCCCGCGGTATAGCCAACTGGCCCGCACATACTGGTGAATGTCGTTCCATTTCTTCAGCCGTATCCGGCTCAGTTTCTTGCGGGCATCGGGCATGGCAGGGACTCTCTGTTTGTGCTTGTTGGCGCTCATCGACGGCACATTGTTACATGAACCCGCTCGCCACCGCGCACGGCCCTCCGTCTGATCCTGGCTCGACGAGCACTGTCGCAAGGCGGCGACAGGGCGCGCGCATTGAATTCCGTATTTAACTCCGTATTGAACTCAAGCGGCGCGTGCTTGCCTGATGTGAAGTCGGGCAGCGCCGGCGTGCAGAAAGCGATGTCGCGATCAGGCCAGGCTCTCACGATCCGGACTCCCGGAACCGCGCGTCAGGGGCGCGCGGCCTATAATCAGTCCAAATAATGGCGCGCCAGGACGAAACGGTCTCATGCCGTCGCTAGCAGAGGAGATTCCCGGGATGAAGCGGTTGCTCGTCGCTTGCTGCGCTGTTGCCCTCGCGCTGGCGTTTACGCCCGCGGACGCGCCCGCGCAGCAACAGCAGATGAAAAAGAGGCCGGTGCACAAGGGCGGGCGGCAGGCGAAGCCGAAAATCGAAAAACTGGCCTGCCGGCTCGGCACCGAGGACGAGCACGCGCGCATCGCGATCGAGCTGCACGACGGCAAGGTCAACAACTTCGCCTACTACAGCAAGTGGAAGCCGCGCACCTGCTCGATGGAAGTGCAGCGCGACGACGCTTTCAGCAAGTGGGAGGATACCGGGCACGTGACCGTGGTCACTCTCGTGGACGACACCGGCGCATTCCTGATCGATCACGAGCGCAACAGCTACAAGTTCATCTTCCGCGAGATCGACCGCATGCGCTACTGCGGCATGGAGGGGAAGGTGAGCGGCACGCTCACCATCTTCCGTGGCCGTTCGCAATGTCTGCTGGAAGGCGTGATGGAGCGTGGCGAGGATGTCATGAAGGATGTCCCCGCCCCGGCCGTGCAGGCTCCGCAATCACCTCGGCCTCCTCAGTCTCCGGCGGCGATCGTGCCCGCCGCTCCGGTCGTGGCCCCGCCGGCGACGCGCGATTACGACCCGACCGTCGTGCCCCGAAAATAGACAAGATTTACAGGGCGCCAATCAAAAACCGCAAACCCGTCAACCCCCTGAATAGACAGGATTAACATGATTAACAGGATTAGAACTTCAGAATCCTGTTGTTTGTTGATTGAATCTTGTAAATCTTGTTAATCCTGTCCATTAATGCTGTTGGCGGGTTTTGGCTGACTGCATGATGAGTTGTATCCTGTCCCATACGCGATCGGGAGGGGGGCGTGATCCAGGCTGACGACAGACTGCTCGACGGCATACCGTTGTTCGCCGGCATCGATCGCCGCGAGCTCGAGGGCTTCCTGCGCATCTTTCAGCCCGTCACCGCGGCGGCCGGCTCGCCCCTGGTGCGGCAGGGGCAGCCCGCCGACGGCGCTTACATCATCGAGTCGGGCACCACCGACGCCGTGACGGCGCTGCCGGGCGGCGGCGAGCTCACGGTCGCGGCGCTCGGTGCAGGCAGCATGCTGGGTGAGATGGCGCTGCTCGACAGCGGCGCGCGCGCGGCGACCGTGGTCGCCCGCACGCCGGTCAAGGCCTGGTTCATCGAGCGCGACGGTTTCCGCATGCTGCTCGCGCAGCGCGACCGCGCGGCGTTCGCGATCCAGCAACGCATCACGCGCACGCTGTGCCAGCGGCTGCGCGAACTGAACGCGAAGATCGTCGCCGCCGACGCGCCCGAGAGCGCGGCGCCGCCGTTGTCGGGAGAAACCGCTGACCCCGCCGGCCTGCGCCGCGGCTCCTGTTCGTTCGATTTCATGGATTTTCTGCCGCTGCTGCCGTTGTTCCGGCGCTTCAGCGCGGCCGAGCTGAAGGTATTCGTCGACGGGGCCGAATTGCTGGAACTGGCCCGCGGCCGCATCCTGTTCCAGCAGGGCGACGCCGGCGCGGCGGCGTTCGTGATCGTCCGCGGGGCGCTGGAGATACTCCGCGCGGAAAACGGGCGGCGTCATCGCATCGGGGTGCTGGGGCCGGGGCGGTTGTGCGGCGTGCTGGCATTGATCGAGGGACAGGCTCACAGCATGAGCGCGGCGGCACGCGAGCCCACCGTGCTGCTCGAGATCCCCAGGGCCGGCTTCGACGCACTGTTCGCGGGCAGCGACCCGGTGTCTGCTAAATTCCAGGACGCGATCAACCGCGAGCTGCTGCAGTCGCTCGGCCGCGCCAACATCCACTTGACGCGTCTCGTCAGCCAGGCGCGCATCCGCGGCGGCCGCCAGCAGAAGCAGCAGGCCGACGACCTTCAGCGCGCGCTGGGGGAACAGGAATGCCGGGCGGCCTGAACGCCGCCCGGCAGATCCAGGATGCAAGACTCAAGATTCAAGGCCCACGATCCTCGGTCGGGGGGTGCCTTCTTGAACCTTGTATCTTGAATCTTGTATCTTGTTCTTTTCGGCCTGTGCAATAATGCTGCCCTCAGCCCTACCCATAGAAAATAACCTGGAGGAAACCGCCGTGAAACCTTCGTTCGCCCGCAAGTTGATCGCATCTTCGTGTGCCGGCGCGCTGGCGCTGGTGTCGGGCCTCGCCGTGGGCCAGCAATACCCGGTCAAGCCGGTTCGCGTGATCGTGCCGTTCGCCCCCGGCGGCGGCAGCGACATCACCGCGCGCCAGTTCTCGACCAAGCTGTCGGAGTACATGGGCCAGCAGTTCGTGGTGGAGAACCGCGGCGGCGCCGGCGGCCTGATCGGCATGGAGTTCACCGCCCGGGCGCCCGCCGACGGTTACACCATCATGATGATGTCGGCCAGCTTCGCGGCGACGTCCGCCGTGCAGCAGCCCGCGTTCGACCCGATCAA
Organism: uncultured Streptomycetaceae bacterium; assembly: GCA_964581835.1. GTDB lineage: Bacteria > Pseudomonadota > Gammaproteobacteria > Burkholderiales > SG8-41 > SG8-41. The sequence goes on from CAZOQY010000014.1 coordinate 9,284, forward strand.
CAACATCATCGCGGTCGCGGAATTCGGCTACACCCCGTTCGTGCTGACCGTGCACCCGTCGCTGCCGTCGAAGACGATCAAGGAGTTGATCTCGCTCGCTCGCACGACCAAGGGCGGCCTGAGCTATGCCGGCACCGGCACCGGCGGGGCCACGCACCTCGCTACCGAGCTGTTCTCCAGTATGGCGAAGATCACGAGCAATATGGTCGCCATCCAGTACAAGAGCACCGGCGCCGCGATGTCCGACCTGCTGTCGGGCCAGGTGCCGGTGATCGTCGGCAGCCTGCTGCCGGTGACGCCGCATCTGTCCACCGGCCGGTTGAGGGCCCTGGGGGTGACGACGGCCAAGCGCTGGCACACGCTGCCCGACGTGCCGGCCATAGCCGAGGTGATTCCGGGGTACGAGGTCGTGCTCTGGTTCGGCACCATGACGCCAAAAAACACGCCGCAACCGATCATCCAGGCGCTCAACGCCGGCATCAACAAGGCGCTGCAGGACCCGATCATCAAGCGCAATCTCGAGGGCGACGGCATGATCGCCAGCGGCGGCGCGCCCGCTGCGTTCGAAAAGCGTATCCGTGGCGATTACGACAAGTGGGTGAAGGTCGCGAAGACGGTGGGGCTCAAGCCGGGGTCGTAATGCCGGACGCAGCAGCAGGACGAAACCCCCTGCTTGCAGGGGGTTTTTGTTTGCAGCGCGCATTGGCCATTCCGCGTCGCGCGGCGTTAAACTTGCGAATCAAAGCGATGAGGGAGTCCACATGGCAGACGACAAGCTGAAGGCCTACAACATTTTCGATTTGCGCGACCAGGCGCTGAAGCGCGTGCCGAAGGGCCTGTTCGAGTTCTGCGACCGCGGCACCGAGGACGAGGTGTCGCTGCGCAACAACCGCACGGTATTCGACCGCATCCGCTTCAAGCCGCGCACGCTGGTGGACGTCTCCAGGCGCAGCCTGGAGACCACGATCTTCGGCGTGAAGCACAAGATGCCGATGGTGATCGCGCCCACCGGCACCGCCGGCCTGCTGTGGTACGAAGGCGAAATCGCGCTGGCGAAGGCCGCGCGCGATGCCGGCATTCCTTTCACGCTCGCGACCGGGTCGATGACGGCGATGGAGCGCGTGGCGGACGAGGCGGGCGGCGATCTCTGGTTCCAGCTCTACATGTGGCCCGACCGCTCGCTCTCGCAGAAACTGGTCGAGCGCGCCAAGGCCGCCGGCTACAAGGCGCTGGTGGTGACGGTCGATGGCGTGCACGCCGGCAACCGCGAGTACAACATCCGCAACGGCTTCACCATCCCGTTCACGTTCACGCCCGGAAACATCATGGACGTGATGATGCATCCGCGCTGGATGATGGGCGTGCTGGCGCGCTACATCGTGACGACCGGCATGCCGCGCTACCAGAATTACCCGACCGACGTGCGCGCGCGCATCACCGCCGGCCCGATGGGGCGATCGAGCCTGCGCACGGACTCACTCTCGTGGGACGACCTGAAAGCCATGCGCAAGGTCTGGCCGCACAAGCTGATCGTGAAGGGCATGCTGAATGCGCAGGACGCGGCGAAAGCGGTGGACTGCGGCGCGGACGGCGTCGTGGTGTCGAACCACGGCGGGCGCAACCTCGACGGCATCATCTCCCCGATGGAGGCGCTGCCGGAAATCGCGGACGCCATCGGCAAGCGCGCGACGGTGCTGGTGGACAGCGGCTTCCGCCGCGGCAGCGACGTCGTCAAGGCGCTCGCCCTGGGCGCGCACGCGGTGCAGATCGGCCGCTCGACGCTCTACGGCATCGCCGCCCACGGCGAGGCGGGCGCGAGGCGCGCGCTCGACATCTTCCGCGAGGAGATCGGCCGCGTGATCGCGCTGCTCGGCGTCAACCGCATCGAGGAGCTCGGGCCGGAATACCTGCTCTTTACCGACAACCTGCTCAAGCCCGCGGCGCCGGGCCGGCCGGGGTTCCGGGTGGTCGAGGGGGCGAAGGCAGCTGGAGAGAATTGATTAGCCGCCGATGAACGCCGATAACTTCAAGCAAGATAGCCACTGAGAGCACAGAGGGCACAGAGAGAGCCGAATCAAGACGGAAAGCGATACGGCCGGCTGGAGACAGCCGGCCGTTTTCATTCGGACAGCCAGTCTGTCTTGATGCGACTCGCGAATCGGGCTTACCATGACTCTGGTATCGAACCAGAGCCTGAAGTCCAGGCGCGAGGGGCGAAGTGAACTACCTTGAGTGTTCAATTGCAAGGCGCTGGCTCATCGGTATCGTCTGGTTCATGGCGCCGGCCATTGTTTGTGCGCAGAGGAGCAGCGGCGACGTGCTGTATCGCCCAGCGGACAAACCACCGAATCTCGCATATGACTCAGCGCGATCCTATTTCAAGCAGTGCGCAGATATCTCATATCCTCGAGGCGTTAGCATCGTTACCCGAGTTCTGGACGATGGCTTCGAGTGGATAATGTCGGATAAGAGCACAAGACGCTTTTACCACCGGGACATGAGCGATCCCTACGTCTGGGAGGATTCAGTCTGGGTCCGCGATCTGAATTCGGCTGTGCGCTATTACACGAGGACCAATGGAGTTGGCAGCGGCCGCGGTCTTGCCTACAGGTTTGTGCGTGATCAAGAAGAAGTCGCGCGTCGCTGCGCGGACGCGCTTTACGTTCTGCGGCGCGGCGTGCCGGCGGAAACAGCGGAAGAGGCGGAAACGTTCAAAGTCGTTGTTGAAAAATATCGGGCCGCAGCGCCACCGCCGGAATTTCCGGAAGAGGCCCGACGCGCTCGAGTTCAGGCTGAATCCGCGCTGCGCGATAAGCGATTAGACGATGCGGTAGAACGCTATGAGGAAGCGCTGAAGATCGCCGCCTGGTGGCCAGAGGGCCGCTTCAACCGCGCGCTGATTCTGGGCGATCTTGAACGCTATGCCGAAGCGATGCGTGAGATGAAGCGGTATCTGGCCCTCGTCCCCGAAGCGCCCAACGCGCGCGCGGCGCAAGACAAGATTTATGAGTGGGAAGACAAGGTCTCTCGGAAATAGGGACATGCTCAGACTGTCTTTCATCTTCACGTTTTTCGGTTTCTTCATGGTACCGCTGGTTTGCGCGCAGTCTCCGAGTGCCAATCCTGGCGAAATGAGATTCAGCGAAGCCAGGAAAATCGTCAGGCAGGAGATGGCCGAGTATTCGCCCATGGTGGAGTCCGACCGGACAACCGTGCGCTTTGGCGGCGAAACATGCGTCATACGTTACAACGCAACACAATTCTCACTGACGCGAAGCTCATTCGGGATGCATAAGGCGAGTGTTCTTGCAAAGGGGACGCAGTGCCCGTCTCACAACTGGTACCAGGTTCTCTTGTGCCTCGAGAATCAGGTTTCCCGCTGTGAGCAACTGCATGGAGCATTTATTTTTCTTCAGCAGCGGGCAAAGCGCCCGTCTGCCGGTGGCGGAAGCGACGCCAATGCCGCTTTTGCGGAAGCCGCCGCGCGCTATCGCGTTGCTGATCCCAAGCCGGCATTACCAGAAGATGCGCGCCGGTTCCGTGTCCAGGCGGAAGCCGCCTTGCGTGACAAGGAGTTCGAGGACGCGGCGGATAACTACGAGCTGGCGCTCCGGTTGGCACCCTGGTGGCCTGAGGGTCGCTTCAACCGGGCGCTCATTCTGGGCGAGTTGAAGGAGTATGCTGAGGCGACAGTCGAGATGAAGCGATACTTGGCGCTTGTTCCGGATGCCCCTAATGCAAGGGCAGCACAGGACAGGATCTACGAATGGGAAGGCAAGGTGGGGCGATGAGCAGGATCAGAGGGTATTTCATTCACTGTGCTCATGCATCCAACGCTCGCGTCGCGCAGCCAGCTAATTTTGGGGGTGATGCCACGAGAACGAAAGCCTGTTTCTTGCGTGTCTTGCTACTCTTTGCGATTGTTTTTCTCGGGCCTGCCGCCAAGTCGCAGACCGACATCTTTCGACCTGTGGAACTGAGGCGCCAAGCGACGCAATTGCTTCAAGGGCATTTCCTCCTGGATAACCGAGGCATACAGGCAGTCGATTTCACGACAGCAAGTATGCGGATCCAGACCGAATTGGGTTCCAAGGTTTTCCCCTTCAAGGATATGCCGCTCGACGTAACAGGGTCATTCATTAATGTATATCGAGTGGACGTTGGCAGTGCCCGCCTGATCGCTGGAGGATCTAACCGTGCCGAAGCGGAACAACTCGTTACCCTTCTTCGCCGCTTGAAGATGGAGAGCGCGAAAGCCTCGGACCCCGCGGTCGAGGCGGCGTTCTCAGATGTCGCCAGCCGGTACCGGGCCGCGGACCCGAAACCCGATTTCCCGGAAGAAGCACGCCGTTTGAGGGTCCAGGCCGAGGCGATGCTTCGCGAGAAGCGCTTTACCGATGCCGCCGACCTCTACGGCGAAGCGCTTAACGCCGTGCCCTGGTGGCCGGAGGGCCGGTTTAACCGAGCGTTGGTGCTCGGCGAGATCAAGGACTATGACGAGGCCGCCCGGGAGATGAAGCGCTATCTGATGCTCGCGCCCGACGCGCCTAATGCACGGGCGGCTAAGGACAGGATTTACGAGTGGGAAGCGCTTGGGGCGCGAAAATAGAACTGTGTGAGCTGGGGCAGGGGACGAGTTCGAGTGAGAGACTTACTCTACGTTAGGAGAGTTCGCCATGCCGAGAATTGCTGCTGTATTTTGCCTTATTGTTCTCGGGACGCAGTCCGTGATCGGACAGGACTACAAGCCGTCGGTCGAGTCCACAGCGGATATCAATGTGTCGGTGGCCCGCAAGCACGCACGGACAACTCTGCGCAGCCTGCAGGAGGAAGGAGACGCCGGTGCATCTCGAATAGTTCGCGTCGGCTACGAGGACAATTCGTTCGACATTACACGTTCGGCGATTACTTCGCAGGGGATGGAACTTGACCTGGGGCGCGGAAAGAGTTGGGGCAGCCGTGCCGGCACGCTGCGTAAGTACAGTATTTCCTGGCGGGACATTGGGGACTTGGCGGTTCGCCCCAAGGGAGGCTCGCGTTCCGACGAAGTCGTGCTTCCCCGGCTGACCATCCGCTTCGATGCCGCGCGTGATGCGCGAGCGTTCGCGGATGCTCTTTTTGTGCTTTCACAAAGGCATGTGCCGCGCGCTGTGGGAATGGATGATCGCGAGTTCGAAGCCATGGTGGCCAAGTACCGTGGGGCCGGCGCGAAGCCCGAATTCCCGGAATCCGCGCGCCGATACAGGGTCCAAGCCGAGGCTGCGGTACGAGACAAGGAGTTCGATGAGGCGGCCGACTTTTACGCGGAGGCGCTCAATCTTGCTCCCTGGTGGCCCGAAGGTCGTTTCAACCGGGCGTTGATACTGGGTGAACTGAAGGAGTATGCAGAGGCAGCGGTCGAGATGAAGCGGTACCTGGCGCTTGTCCCCGAGGCGGGAAACGCGCGCGCGGCGCAGGACAAGATCTACGAGTGGGAAGGAAGGGTAAAACGCTGATGCTCCGGTTCTACTCATTTGCCTGCGCCTTGGCATTTGTCGCGGGTCTCGTTCTCGAGTCCCAACCGGCGAGTGGGCAGGGCTACAAGCCGTCCGTCGAGTCCACAAGCGAAATTTCCATCGTGAAAGCGCGCGGAGATATTCGTGCGCTCTACAGAGGCCAGGAGCGATATTCCGGAAACATGAATACTGTTATTAATCTTACCGGTGTTGTTGCGAGATCCGAGGGACTTGAGTTGACCGTGTCCGGCAACACAAAGGGCCTGCCCAAAGGCGCCAAGCTCATCCTGGCGTGGAAGGACATCGGCGACCTCGAGGTGCTGCCCCGGCGCGGTGGTATTTTGGCAAGGGCTGATAGTGTCCAGGTGACTCCAAACCAGGAGTTCGCATTCAGAGCACCTGAGGAGGCGAGAAGGTTCAGTGATGCGCTGTTCGTGCTCAGGCGAGTCTATATGACTGGCCAATCCAGTCAGGATGCTGCCCGGTTTGAAGAAGTCGCGGCAAGGTATCGCTCCACGAGCACAAAACCCGAATTCCCGGAATCCGCGCGCCGATACAGGGTCCAAGCCGAGGCTGCGGTACGAGACAAGGAGTTCGATGAGGCGGCCGACTTTTACGCGGAGGCGCTCAATCTTGCTCCCTGGTGGCCCGAAGGTCGTTTCAACCGGGCGTTGATACTGGGTGAACTGAAGGAGTATGCAGAGGCAGCGGTCGAGATGAAGCGGTACCTGGCGCTTGTCCCCGAGGCGGGAAACGCGCGCGCGGCGCAGGACAAGATCTACGAGTGGGAAGGAAGGGCGGGGAGAAAACCATGATCCGTCTATTCGGCGCCTGCTTGTACTGTGCGGCTATTCTTCTCCTTTCCGGACCGGGCTGGTCGCAGTCGCCCCCGGTCGGGAGGCCGGGCCCGGAAATACTGGGGAGGGTGACGACCGACGATGCGCGCGCGTACCTGCGATCGAAATTCGCGGCGGGCGGCGGTCTGTACCTGGAAAAGAACCCGATGAATGTCTGGACCGACAGCCGCGTGGAGAAAGTGGCGGTCGGTGACGACCGGATCGTGATTGGCGTCGCGCGCCGGGAGAATCCGACGGTCGAGTTCGAGTTCTCGAAAATGGCCGCGCTGGATATCGTCCAGGACAGGGTCATGGGCAACGATGTATTCGGCGTGGTCCTGAACGACAAGGACGTGCTGTGGTACTTGAATTCCCGCGTGCCGGCGGACGAGAGGCGCACAGTAACCGATAACGTGGCGAATTCCCTCTACGTCCTGAAGAACCACCCGCTTTTCGCAGCGCAGGATGAGGAGCAATTTCGCGAGCTGGTCGAGAAATACCGCGGCCAGAGCAAGCCGCCGCTTCCCGAGGAAGCACGGCGCTTCAGGGTCCAGGCGGAGTTCGCGGTCGAGCAGAGACGCCTTGCGGATGCCGCGAAGCTCTACGGCGATACCCTCAAGGTGGCCCCGTGGTGGCCGGAGGGCTATTTCAATCGGGCCCTGGTTTTGAGCGACCTCAAGCGTTACCCCGAGGCCGTGAGAGAAATGAAGCGTTTTCTGGCCCTCGAACCGAACCATGCGCAGGCCCGCGCGGCGCAGGACCAGATTTACCGCTGGGAAAGCGTTACCGGTTCCGGTTTGTCCCCGATCCCGCAGGCGGGGGCCGCAAGCAAGGGGGCTGAGCCCTGCCGCACGCTGTTCGGTTGCGCGCGGCAGGAAGCACAGCGGTGATATCGTTCGATCCACTGCGATAGGGGGTACGATGAAGAAATTCTTCGCGTCCTGTCTGCTGCTCGTCTCCATGCCTGTTATCGCGAGCTGTCCCCCAGGCACGGTCGCGCGCGGGGTGTATACGAAGTACTGTTATCCGGTCGCCACTGGCTCGAGTTCGGGTGGCGGCGGGGGTGGTTACGGCGGCGCGGGTGCGCAGCTCGGTCGGCAGATCGGTACAGTCGGCGGCGAACTGTTGCGCGAAGCGCTGTTCGGTAATCCTCAGCAGAACGCCGAACGCCAAGCGGCGCTTGCGGCGCAGCGACAGTGGGAGGAACAGGAACGGGCGCGGTTGGCTGCCGAGCGCGCGCGCCAGGACGAGGAACGCTATCAACGTCTCCGTACGTCCCTGCTCGATTTCAGTCCCGGACCTCAGCTTTCGCTGATGGGCACCCCGTCCTCGGGTGGCTTGCAGTTGATGCTGGGGGACGCAGCCGAGCATAGTTCGAGCCCGGCTTTCGCGGACCTGACCCGAGCGGCCGTCTGGTCCACGCTCGCCGCGAGCGCTGACACGCCCGAGAATGCGTCCGCGCTTGCCGAAGCGGCATTTCAGAGCGCGTTGGGCGTACAGGTCAACCTGCCGCCGCCTCCGCCGGACGTGAAGGGCGTGCCGGTGGGGCCGCTCATCAAGGATTTCGACCCGCTCAAGAAAGAGTATCTGGAGATTCGAAAGGACCTGCCCGACGCGGTCAAGCCGGTGCTCGACGCGGAATACCGTCGCGAGCTCGCAACGCATGCGGAAGAGGAGGCGCTGGCGGCGGAGCGGGCGGTCAAGACCGCGGCGCAGAAGGCCCAGGCGCGCGAGGCGCTGGAGCAGGCACGGCGCATGCGGCGGCAGGCTGAAGCGGACTTGCTGCTTGCGCGCAGCCAGCTGGATCAGAAACAGGCTCGCGCCAACGGCGTGGAGCAGGGGCTGCGCAATTTTCTTGCCTCGACGGCGGCGCCCGGGAGGCAGGGCACCGGTCCCGCGAACAACGCTTTTTACAAGGGATATCAGGACGGCAGCCTGTGTTTCTCCCAGAGCGCAGGGAATTTCTGCCAGCAGCCGGCGGCAAAAGGGATCAGCAATTGCGAGGGCAACTACCGCCTGGGCTACTCGGCCGGCGAGAAGGTCAAGGCGCAGGTCCTGCAGGACGCTCGCGATCGCGGCAGGACTGACAAGCTGGCGGGCCGCAATTACGCCGATACCGATCCGCGCGCGCAAGGGCCGTGCCGGTACGAGTACGTCATGGCCTACAACAGCGGATACTTCAGCGCCCGGGTCAGCCTGCTGGCTTCCGCGCCAAGCACGAGCAGGGCAGATGTGCCGGCGTCGGCACCTGTTGCGCGGGGGGTGGACGCCGAAGAGAAGCGCGTGATGGACGGTATAACCGCTTATGCAAGGCAGATTGGATGGGATGAGAAGGAGCAGGCCCGCCTGCTTGAGGCGCTAAAAAATCTTCGGATGGCTGGATTTTATGATGACGACTCAATACGTCAGAGTTGGAGGAATATCCAGGGCCGATCTTCTGACAGTACCTTCGCCCGCGACGCGGCGCGCGGCGAGGGACCCGGGCTGATCGGCGCGGGAAAGCAGTCGCAAGAGGACTGCGCCGTCTTTGCGCTGGCCACGGCGTCCGGGCAACCCTATGGCGTCGTGGCGGCTCATGCGACCCGGATAATTCGGGAAGGCGAATGGCGCAATGCCCGCGATCGTGCGAATCCCCAGAGCGTGTTTGGCAAGGACCGTGGCGGGCTAATGGGCGGGGAAGTCGTGTTGTTGGCCGAGGCGCTGGGCCAGGCCGAGGTAGTGAAGCCGACCGGATTCGCTCAAGCCCTGAAGGAAGGCCGCCCGGTGATGGTGAACATAGTGCCCAGGAGCGGGAACACTGACTTGGGCCATCAGGTCGTGCTTGCGAGGACGTTTCAGCGCGGCAAGGAAACATGGTACGAGGTCATCGATTCCAGTTCGGGTCCGATGCGCAGGGTTTATTTGAGCGCCAGCGAGCTGGATTTCCTGATCAAGGAAAATGGCGTGGCCTACCGGCCCGAGCCTGGAAGGACGCCTGCACTTTTGCGCGCGCGCGAGGGCGGACGATAGGTTGCGGTACGTGGAACGGGCTGGCATGGAGGGGGGTGGTGAAAAGCGGCACATGGAAAGGGATTGCCCTGTCTTTGCTGCTTTTCTCCCTGGCTGCGGCGCAGGAGCCGCAATTCGTCTACGTGCCGCCGGTGGATGCGGAGCAGGCATGAAAATCCGTGCTGGAGTTCGACAGGCAACGCAAGCCGAAAGACACGCCTTCTTTCTTCGTGACGAAGCAGGATTTGTCTGCCGCATCCGAACGGACGTACGTGGACTGGCAATGGGAGGACCAGGGCATTACCCTGACGATCAAGCGCGGTCCGGCGGTTCCGCGGCGGTTCGATTACGCGGCCATGCCCGCGTTCGGCGTGGTGACCGATACTGTTCTGGGCACGGCGTTCTACGGCGTGCGACTGAGCCCCGAGTGGACAGTCTGGGTAGAACCCGTCGGTTCGGATCGCAGGCTCGATTGGGCCAGGTGGCTTGCCGACACGTTCTCGATGCGGTTGGCGGTGGTCAAGGGGCGCGAGGCGTTCGAGCAAAAATTCCGCGAAACGCTGGCGAAGTATCCTGCCGCGGAGAGCCGGCCGCCTCTACCGGAGGAGGTCCGCCGCTACAAGGTGCAGGCCGAGTCCGCCGTCGGGCGCAAGGATCTGAACCAGGCCACGGCGAGTTATATCGAAGCGCTACAGGCGGCCCCCTGGTGGTCGGAGGGCTACTTCAACGTCGCCCTGCTCTATGCCGAGCAGAAGTACTTCGACGGCGCTATCCGGAACATGAAGCGCTTTCTGTTGCTGGAGCCCAGGCATCCCAAGGCGCGCGAAGCGCAGGACCAGGTCTATCGCTGGGAGGATCAGCTCAGGGCTGCCCGGTAACGGCTCAAGGCGGACGAGGGACAAGGCAACGGCCGGCTGGAGACAGCCGGCCGTTCTCTTTTGGATCTGCAATCAGTTCTTCGGGTAGGCCGCGAGGAAATCCGGCCACTTCGTCTTGAGGTAGAGACGCTTGCTAACGAACTCGTGCAGCGCCTTCGCCTCGCGCGGGTCGCGGAAGCCGCGGGTCTCGAGCACCTTCTTGCCGCCAGCGTCGAGGAAGACGAAGACCGGCGTGTAGTGCGCCGCCGAAAGCTTTCGCAACTCTTCGCTCGGCAGGTAGTTCGAGGGTGGTTCCGCCTCGAACACGACGAAGTCCCTGGTGTATCGGTCTTTCAGCTCTCCGCCGGAGAGCTGGCCGGTGATGTACCGGCAGAGACTTCAGGTCGGGCTGGTGTAGAACACCAGCACGTGGCGGCCGGTGTTCTGCTTGACCTGGGCCTGCGCCTTCTCCAGTGAATCCACGGCGTAGGGCAGGCCGTAAGCCTGGGCCAGGCCGGCCAATCCCATGAGCAGGGCTGCGGCGACGAGTCGTTTCATAGGGTCTCTTTCAATCGAGGTATCAGTGGTATTGGGTATTGGACGGTTATTGTGCCTGAAGTTCCCGCAGCGCGTCGGTCAGAAACGTCGCTCGTGGTTCTCGAGAGCGAGCAGCAGGCTGGTCCGCGCCCTATTGCTTGCCCGGCACGATTCGCTGGATGGCGAGCGCGGCCTGGGGTGAATAGGCAGGGTCGCCGGCGGACGCGAGCTTGCGCAGTGCGGGCACGGCGTCCTTTGCCGGCGGGCCGATGCGGCCCAGGGCGCGCGAGGCGTTGTTGCGGACCCGGAGATCGAACGACCCAAGGGCCTCGATGAGGGACGGCACCGCGACCGGGCCGAGGCGGGCGACCGCGGCGGCGGCGTTGGCCTGGATTTCGCCGGCGGGATCCGCGAAAAGCCGGATCATGTCGGGCACCGCGGCGCGGCTTGCTTCGCCAAAACAGCTCAGCGTGTCTGCGGCTGCGCTACGCTCGTCCGGGGTTCCGGAGCGCAATTTCGCTGCTGAAGTCACGACCACCCGCTTGCGCGCATCGGCGTCCGCCGGCTGCTGCGCGCAATGCCTGTCGAGATAGGCAGGCGCGCCCTGCGCGAGCGCCAGGCCGGTCGCCACGATCAGCGTGGCGGCGCAAGCCGCGCGCGCCGGCGCCGAATCAGTTCCCTTCGAGGTTCTCATAGGCGGCGTGGGTAAAGCGTGGCGTGCAGATTGCCAGAAAAACCAGGTCCGAGGCGCCAGGATTAGTGATTCGCTGCGGGACGCCGGGCGGGATCACCACCACGTCGCCCGGTCCGACCGCTTCGGGGGCGAGTTTCCCCACCTCGGCGTGGCCCTGGCCTTCGAGGATGACGTAGCGCTCCGTCACGCCCCTCAGCCGGTGCCACTTCGTCGTCACCCCCGGCTCTACCCGAGCGCGGGCGATGGAGGCCTGCTCGTCGTCGGGCGAATTCCACCACTCGGTGATGTGGCAGCCCTCGTCGAAAAAATATTCTTGTGCTGATAGAGCATGAGCGATCACGGGTGGTTGTGTCATAAAAGGATTCCGGCTATTGCGCCGGCCGCTCGACCAGCCTGGCCACATCGGTAATCAGTTCTGTCACCAGTGCGCATAGTTCCGCAATGGTGGTTTCTTCCACGTCCATTACCCCTTCGTATTCGGCGAGGTTGCGCTTCTGGTGGGCTGCATCCAGCACCCGCCAGCGCTCCGGTGGCCAGCCTAGCGTGTGTTCGAGGCACAGAAACACGGTATAGCGATTCTCGCTCCGGTAGCCGTGCCAGCGCAGGACAGCCAACGCGGCTGCATGGCCGGCAGAGTAGGCGCTGAGAAAGCGGCCTTCCCGGGACGCCCCCTTGAGTTGAGCGTCCTTCAGGTGGGTGCGCGCCATTGCCAGCATGCGGCGGCACTCGGCTTCGTTGCGCGGCTCGGCCTTGAGCTGGCCGATGCGCACGAGGTTGTCGAGTTTAGGCAAGCTCAGCGGCATCTCCCAGCAAGGTGATGACAGGCTGCGAGAGAACGCGGTTCACGAAGGAGTCTTTTTCCCCGCGGCGGCGCCTGAATTCAGCGGGCGTGAAGCAGGTGGGGTTGATCTTCCTCCCCAACTCCTTTTCCAGCGGCACCACCAATTTCAGCACCTTGCCGAGCAGCAGGTTTTTGCCGACCAGCATCACGTCGATGTCGCTTTGCGAAGTATCGGTCTGCTTCGCCACGGAGCCGTAAATCCACGCGGCCTGCAGGTCGGGGAAGAGGGGGCGCAGCGCTTCGCGCAGCATGGGCTCGATGCCCAGTGTTTTGCGCGTGAGGCCGACCAACTCATCGTAAACCGGGCTTTGCGGGTTGGCCTGGAAGCGCCGGAGGTTTCCGATACGCTCGGAGCGCACCAGCCCTGCCTCAGCCAGCCGGTTCAATTCCCGCTGCAGGGAAGCGCTGCCCAGGCCGGTGAGACGGCGCAACTCATTCAGGTGATAGCTACGCTCGGGTTGACCGAAAACCCAGCGGAAAACGCGGGACTGGCTTTCCGAAAGAAGTGCGGCGGAAATCGACATGGCCAGATATTAGCACGATCATGCTAAAAATTAGCATGTATGATCAAGACGCGAATAGACCAGTATGGACGGCAAGATTATCTATATGAATAAAATGGCTTTTCCTTAGGGGGATCAAGCATCGAACTCTGTACCCCGAACTCTGCTATCCGAACAATCCCGCCCAGGCGATCAGCACGAGGATCGAGTTCAGGATGAATCCCGCCACGGCCGCCGTGCGGCTGCCGCACGCGAAAGCCTTGAAGGTGAAGACGAGACCCGTGATACCGCCCGCGCCGAGCAGGGGCCCCATGAAAAACCACGTGCCCCACTCCCGGGTCGGCACGGCCAGCGGGATGCG
>CAZOQY010000015.1:0-10342 GCA_964581835.1 uncultured Streptomycetaceae bacterium
TGGCGGCTAATTTAATTTTTTGGAACTATCCATGAGTCACGATTCGACGACCGGCAATCCCTACACCCGCGGCATCGCGGATTTCGTTTCCAGTCTGAAATACGAGGCGATCCCGGAAGAAGTCCGGCACCGCCTGAAGCTGCTGATGCTCGACTCGCTCGGCTGCGCGCTCTACGGCGCCGACCTGCAGTGGAGCCGCATCCTGCAGGACAAGCTCTCCGCGTTCGACACCACCCGGCTGTGCGGCGTCTGGGGCACGAACAGGAAGCTGTCCGCGCCGCACGCCGCGCTGGTCAACGGCACCCAGGTGCAGGGCTTCGAGCTCGACGACGTGCACCGCGCCGGCGTGCTGCACGTGGGCGCGGTCGTGCTGCCGGCGCTGATCCCGCTCGCCGAAATGAAGAAAGGCATGAGCGGAAAAGAATTCCTGACCGCCGCCGCCGCGGGCTACGAGATCGGGCCGCGCGTCGGCCTGTGCATGGGCCCCGCCCACATCGCCTCCGGCTGGCATTCGGGCGCGACGCTGGGCGTGTTCTCCGCCGCCGCGGGCGCGGCGCGCGGCCTGAAGCTGGATGCCGAAAAGACCGTGCACGCGCTCGGCATCGCCGGCACGCAGGCCGCCGGCCTGATGGCGGCGCAGTTCGGCGCGATGGTGAAGCGCATGCACGCCGGCCGCTCCTCGCAGAGCGGGCTCTACGGCGCGCTGCTGGCCGAGGGCGGCTTCACCGGCATCGTCAACGTGCTGGAGAGCGAGTACGGCGGCTTCTGCACGACGATGTCGCAGTCGAAGGACCAGTTCGACCTCAGGGAACTCACCTCGGACCTGGGCTCCCGGTGGGAAGCGATGGGTGTCGCGCTCAAGTTCTATTCGTGCGTCGGCAGCAACCACACCACGCTCGACGCGATCCGCGCGATGCAGGAAGAAAAGCGCTTCGGCGCGCAAGACGTGAAGAAGGTCGTGGTCCACGGCTCCAAGGTGACCATGGAGCACGTCGGCTGGAAATACGTGCCGCAGGGGCTCACCTCGGCGCAGTTGAACCTCCCCTACTGCGTCGCGACTTGGCTGCTCGACGGCGACTGCTTCGTCGATCAGTTCACCGAGGCCAAGGTGGCGGATCCGGCGCGCATGGCGCTGGCGGAGAAGGTCGAGGTACGGGAAGACAAGGACATCACCGCCAAAGGCGCGAAATTCCGTCACATGGTCCACGCCGAAGTGCATCTCAACGACGGCACCGTGATGAAACGCACCGTGGAAGCCGGCCGCGGCAGTGAGAAGAACTTCGCGCCCGACGCCGACGTGTTGCAGAAGTTCGAGAAGCTCGCGGTGAAGGCGCTGCCGAAGGCCCAGGTCGAGAAACTGCGCGACGCCATGCTGAATCTGGAAAAGCTCGGCGATGCCTCGGAACTCGCGCAGCTGTTGATCCGTCGGTAGGAACCCGCGGGCACGAACACGACGAGGATTACGCATGACCATCCGCATCCTGTTCGCGGTGCTGTTCGCCTTCATCCCTCATCCCCCATTCCTGGCGGGCCGGCGGCGTTCGCTGCCGACTACCCTGCCCGCCCGGCGCGGCTGATCGTGCCGCTCGCCGCCGACGGTGCCGAGCCGGTCGGCAGCACGCCGCAGGAGCTTGCAGGTTGTTGAAAAAGGGGGCGATGCCCCCTTCTAAACCACCGATATCAGAGGCTGTTGAAAACGCCCCCTGATAGATCCGTAAGTTCAGGAGATCGAACTTCCGCTTCCACACTCCCGCTCTTCCGCTCTATCGTTTAAACTTTCAGCGACATGCAGCAGGAGCAGGCTCCGCTACTGCAGTTCGCCAAACCGGCGCATTGATCGACGTCCCGCTTATTACAAGAAACGAGGAGAAGAACATGCCGTCACTGCGAAGCGCCTGCGTGGCGCTGTTGATCGCGTTGGCCGTCCCGGCCGCCGCGCAATCCTATCCCACGAAACCCGTTCGCCTGATCATCCCGATCGCGGCGGGTGGCGGCCCCGATACCATCGGTCGCGCGGTCGCGCAGAAACTCACCGAAAGCTTCGGCCAGACGGTGGTGGTGGACAATCGCGCCGGCGCGAGCGGCGCGATCGCGGTCGAGCTCGCCAGTCAGGCCGCCCCCGACGGTTACACGCTCCTGCTGATCAGCGCGAGCCAGGTAATCCGGCCGCTGCTGTTCAAGGTGCCCTACGACCTGTTCCGCGATTTCGCGCCGATCACGCAGCTGAGTTCGCAGTCCTACGTGCTGATGGCAAGTCCCAGGCTGCCGGTGAAATCGGTCGCCGACCTGGTCAACTACGCCCGCGCGAACCCGGGCAAGCTCAACTACGCCTCGGTCGGCCAGGGCAGCCAGATCCACCTCATGACCGAGCTTTTCCGCAGCCTGGCGAAGATCGACGCCGTCCACGTCCCGTACAAGGGCATCGGACCGGCCTATCCCGACCTGTTCTCCGGCAATATCCAGTTCATGTTCGGCAGCATCATCACCTCCCAGGGCCACATCAAGGCCAACCGGCTGCAGGCCCTTGCCGTGTCGGGCCCGAAACGCATCCGGGCGCTGCCGGACCTGCCGACGGTTGCCGAAGCGGGCGTGAAGGGCTTTTCGGTGACCCAGTGGTACGCTTTCCTCGCGCCGGTGGGCACGCCGCCCGCGATCGTGAGTTTCCTCAACAAGGAAACCAACAAGGCGCTGCACCAGCCCGAAGTGTCGGGACGCATCACGGCCGAAGGCTCCGAACCGGTCGGCGTCACCCCCCAGCAACTCGGCGCCCACATGAACGCCGAGCGCGACAAGTGGAGGAAGGTAATCCAGCAGACCGGCATCAAGGGCGAATAACCCAGTTGCAAGATCCAAGTTGCAAGATTCAAGACCGCTTTCTGCCGCGAAAGCGACTCCTGGAACTTGTATCTTGTGTCTTGTAGCTGAATTTCAGCAGTTTCAGCAGGTCGCCGACGTTCTTCAGCCTCTCGAGCTTCCACGCCGCCGCCAGCACGGCGTCGGCGCGTTTCCTCCCGAGCGCTTCTTCCGCGAGACCGCGGAACTTGGCCTCCACTTCCGCGTCGGTCAGCGGCCGCTTCGGGTGGCCCTTGAAATAGCTCACCTCGGCGCTCCGGCTGCCGCCGCCGCGCAGCCGGAGCTCGATGCGGCACGGCCACTCGCGGGGATGCAGCTTCGAGTGCGCCGGGTCCTCGCGGATGGTGGTACGCTCGAGCAGCCTGACGAGTCGCGGGTCGCGGATGCGCCGGGCGGAAAAGCTGTCCTCGGTGATGCCGCCGTCGAGCAGCGCCGCGACGACGCAGTACGGGATGCTGTGATCCGCGGTCTCGCGCGTCGCCGGGTGCCAGAGCGCGTTGTTGCGGTCGACGTAGCGCTCCGCCACCCAGTAGGTGGAGATGGCGATGGCCTCGATGTCCTCCGGCGCGACCTTGCCGTGCAGTTCCAGCGCGGCCGTGATCGGCGACTGGGAGTGGATGACCGACGGAAAGTACTTGAGCAGCGTCGTGGTCAGCCGGAACGGCCCGCCGCGGCCGCCGAACGGCTGCCACTCGAAGCGGCCGAGCGAATGCCACAGGCCCCACTTGCCCTCGATCGCGTGGTCCGGACCGGTCATGCCGGCGCGCGCGAGTTCGGCGGCGAACAGGCCATTGCGAGCCGCGTTGGGCCCGGCGACGCCTTTCCACATCGCCAGCTCGCCGGTGCGCGTCTGCTCCATCGCCATGTTGGGAACCAGCGCGAGCGAGATGGCGTTGCCCATCTTCCTCTGGTCGAGGCCCAGGATGCGGCCGGCACCGACCGCGCTGCCCAGCACGCACTGCACCGAGTGGTCCCAGCCCTGCTCCCGCTTCACCGCGTCGGAGATGCCGCAGTACGCCTCGTAGGCGGCCGCGGCAGCGGTCATGAAGGCGCGGCCGTCCGCGCGCGCGGCGGCGGCCGCCGCCAGCACCGCCGCGAAGGTGTCGCTGGGATGCCCGCTCGCCATCATGAAATAGGCGTCGTTGAAATCGAGGTAGCGCATCGCCGTGCCGTTGGCGAAGGCGGCGAGATCGGGCGAAACCGCTTCCTGCGTGCCGAGGATGCGCGCGGACGGCTTGCCCCGGCTGCGCCGCGCCAGCTCGCGCGCGATGCGCGTGGGTTTCGCGTCGAAGCCGCCGACGACGCAGCCCAGCGCGTCGATCAGCCGGCGCTTGCCCTCGTGCACGGCTTCCGGCGTCAGGTCACGGTAGCGAAGCCCTGACGCGTAACCGGCGAGCCGCTCGATCATTCCATCCATGTGATTTTTCGCTCCTTTGCCCGCTCTTTTACCCAATGGTATCGAAAACCATGCGGGGCGAAACCGGCCCGCGCCCACCACCTGGACTATACTGTCCGTCCGTGCTGGACCGACCTTTCCCGAGGAGGGCTCCATGTACAAGAACATCCTGCTGCCGACCGACGGCTCGGCCCTGTCCCAGGTTGCGATCGACAACGGCCTGCAGTTCGCGAAGGCCGTCGGCGCGAAAATCACCGGCTTCTACGTGATGCTCGAGCGCCCGCCCGAATCGTTCGAGGACTTCGCGCCGGTGGAGGTCAAGGCGCCGAAGCTCGACGAGGTGGCGCAACAGGAAGCCGAGAAATACCTCAAGGCCATCGCCGACAAGGCGCAGGCGATGGGCGTGCCGTGCCAGACCCACGCCATGAAGCACACCTCGCCTCACCAGGCGATCATCACCATCGCCACCACCACCGGCTGCGACCTGATCATCATGGCCTCGCACGGCAAGAAGGGCATCACCGGCGAGCTGGTTGGCTCGGAGACGGCACGGGTGATCACGAACTGCAAAATACCCGTGCTCGTCTATCGATAAGGCGTGATTCGTGAGTTGTGATTCGACCTACGGCTTGTCACCGCGCCTGCATTCGTAGATGACTTCGTAGGCCTTCTCGGCAACGGCGTCGTCCGAGAGGCAGGCGACGGCCTGGATCAAGTCCTTCGGCGCCTTCTCGATCAGCAGGTCGGTCACCCAGGCATGGACGAGACCGCGCCGTTTCTCGTCCGGCATCGCCAGCAGCTTCTCCAGCGTCGCGTTGATCTTCGGGTCGTCGCACGCCGCCAGTAGCAGGTCCACGAACCCGTCCACTTCCGCGACCGAGCGCGGCGTGGGCTTCTGCGTGGTGGCGGACATTTAACGTGCACCGCTAACCAGCGCGCGACGATTTTCCGCGCGTACGCGTTGAGCGGGCGGTTAGAGGTCGCGAATGATAACGCGCGTAGGTATCAAGCAGCCGGCGGATCATCCGCTGGTACTGCGTGCCGTGCTTCGCGGCTTCCCGCTTGAAGAATTCAATGCTGTGCTTCGAGAGCGCGATCGTGACTTTTACGCCTTCCTCGCGGAAAGCGAGCGCCTCCGGGGAAGGCAGGAAGTCGGAGACGACCTTCAGGTCGCCCAGCGGCTCATCGGTGTATCTGATTTTCTCGGTCATAGATTCGCTTGCCCCTTCGCCAATAACCTGCGCCAAAAATACGAATAACCCCTTCACGATAGGTGAAGCGAACGGTGAGGATTCCGCCGCCAGCCTCGCCAAAGCAGTAATACCGCTTCTCTTTATCGCTATGCGATAAATCCTCGGCGATCACGCGTCGCGGATCGGCAAAAGCCAGCTGCGCATTGCCGAATGAAACGCCGTGTTTCGATTGATTTTCCCGATCCTTGTCCGGATCCCAGTCGAAGCGGGCTTCGGCCATGGGGTGATGGTATCAGGAAACCATCTTATTATCCATACAAAAGTATGGCTATTTGGCTGGATTCGCACTCGCCCGAATCCCGTCAATCGTGTTAATCCTGCCTGTTAGTTGATTGGCGTTTATCGGCGGCTGAAAAGGGGCTTGTCCCTCGTCACTATTTGAACCGGACGGACACTGCCGGATTCCCCGGCAACCCCTCGTAGCGCACCGTGACGTTCATCCCCGGCACCGGCCGCATCGGTTGCGTAAAAGAACCGAGACTCAGCATGTCGCCGGGCTTCAGCTTGATTCCGGATTTCCCAAGGTCCTGCACCAGCCACAGAACGGCGTTCAGCGGGTGATCGAGGATCGCCGCGCCCCTCCCGCTCGCGAGTTCCTTGCCCTTCTGATCGAGCGCCACCACGCGCATCGCCGCGAGCGCGGCGGCGAACTCGGGCGTCGCCTGCGCCGGGACGCCCTTCCCCACCACGCCGAGCCGCGCGCCGACGTTGAGCGACACGATGAGCGACGCCGACAGTTTCTCGCCATCCGCGACGAGCAGGTCCGGCAGCTCGATGAAGGGCGCCACCAGCGACAGCGAGCGCAGGACGTCGAGGTGCGTTTTCGCCTGGTGGATCGCCGCGTCCTTCACCACGACCATCAGGTCGGCCTCGAACCTCGGCGATGCGCCGAAATCGGCGGGGACGTCCGCCCCGTCGGCCAGCAGCATCTTCTCGAGCAGCACCCCGCGCACCGGGCTGGCAACGCCGAACCGCGCCTGCACCTCCCGGTTGGTGAGGCCGGCCTTGTAGCCGACGATGCGGTTGTCGCTCGCCTCCATCCGCTCGACCAGGCGATGGCGGCCGCATTCCGCGTCCTGCATGGACAGGTCCGTGCGCAGGCCGCGCACCGGCTCCTTCGAATCCATGAAGCGCAGAAGGGTGTTGACCCGCTCCCGGCTCGGGCAGGCGGCATGCGCGTCGCCCGGGAACGACAGCGCGGCTGTCAACGGAAACAGGACCAGAAACGTTCTGGCTTTGGCCCGTTCATCATTCATCATTCATCGTTCATCATTGACTTTCAGCGCCGGTATAATACGCGCTTCCCGAAATCCACCCCACCGCCCAACAAGAATAATGCCGCTCTACGCACTCACGATCTTCACGAGCGCGTTCCTGCTGTTCCTGGTCCAGCCGGTCATGGCGAAGCAGATCCTGCCGTGGTTCGGCGGCTCCGCGGCGGTGTGGACGACCTGCCTCGTCTTCTTCCAGTTCCTGCTGCTCGCCGGCTACGCCTATTCCGACTGGACCACGCGCAAGCTCGACGCGCGCCGGCAGACGATCGTGCACGTGGTGCTGCTCATCGCGAGCCTCGCCTCGCTGCCGATCATCCCGGACGCGAGCTGGAAACCCGCCGGCGACGACGATCCGACCTGGCGCATCCTGGGCCTCCTCGTCGTCACTATCGGGCTGCCCTATTTCCTGCTCTCGACCACCGGGCCGCTGGTGCAGGCGTGGTTCGCGCGCACCTTCCCCTCGGGCACGGTGTACCGGCTGTTCGCGCTGTCCAACTTCGCCTCGCTGCTGGCACTGGTCGCCTACCCGTTCGTGGTCGAGCCGTGGATCTCCACCGCGCACCAGTCGTGGGGCTGGAGCGTGGGCTACGTGCTGTTCGTCGGACTGTGCGCCGCTTCCGCGATCTACGGAATTAGGGGACAGACCGCTATTTCGCACACAGAACCCAATGTGGTTGGGGACCGAAATAGTGGTCTGTCCCCTATTTCCGGGCCCGCGCCGACGCTGCCCGACTACGGGGCATGGCTGCTGCTCTCGGCGATGGGCTCGTTCATGCTGCTCGCCGTCACCAACCACATCACGCACGACGTCGCCTCGGTGCCGTTCCTGTGGATCCTGCCGCTCATCATCTATCTCCTGAGTTTCATCTTCTGCTTCGAGGGCCGCGGCTGGTACCAGCGCCACATCTTCCTCGGGCCGCTGCTCGTGATCGTGACGGTGATGGCGTGGACGCTGCACACGGAGGGCGGCCTGATGGACATCAAGATGGCCATCCCGCTGAACCTCGCGGGCCTGTTCGTGATGTGCATGTTCTTCCACGGCGAGCTCGCGGCGCGCAAGCCCGCGCCGCGCTACCTGACGGGCTTCTACCTGATGGTGTCGCTGGGCGGCGCGCTCGGCGGCGTCGCGGTCGGCATGGTCGCGGTCAAGTTTTTCAACACCTACTACGAGTTCGGCATCGGCCTGGTCGTGACCCTGGTCATCGCCGCCTACGTCACCCGGCTGATGCACTCCCTCGTGCCGATGCTGGTGCTCGCCGCGATCGGATTCAGCGGCTTTCACGTCTACCAGTACATCGACTCGCTCACCCGTAACACGCTGGTGATGACGCGGAATTTCTACGGCACGCTGCGCGTCAAGGACACCGGCAGCGGCGACGCCGCGGTGCGGCGCCTGATGCACGGGGTAATCATGCACGGCGAGCAGAACCTCGCAGCGGCCAAACGCAACGAGCCGACCACCTACTACGGCGCGACCTCCGGCATCGGCCGCGCCATCAAGGCGCTCGACGGCCAGCCGATACGGGTCGGCGTGATCGGGCTCGGGACCGGCACGCTCGCCGCCTACGGCCGCCAGGGCGACGCCTACCGCTTCTACGAGATCAACCCGGCGGTGGTGACCGTCGCGCGCAACCAGTTCAGCTTCCTCGGGGACAGCCGCGCGGAAGTCGAGACCGTGCTGGGCGACGCGCGCCTCGCGATGGAGCGCGAGGCGCCGCAGAACTACGACGTGCTGGTGATCGACGCGTTCTCGAGCGACTCGATCCCGGTGCACCTCATCACGCGCGAGGCAATGGCGGTCTACCTGCGGCACATGAAGCCCGGCGGCGTGATCGCGTTCCACGTCACCAACCGCTTCCTGCGCCTGGCGCCGGTGGTGAAGCGCATCGCGGACGAGGCCGGCCTGCACACCACGCTGATCGACGACGACGCGGCGGACAGCGATCTCGCCAGCACCGACTGGGTGCTGGTCACGCGCGACAAGACCCGGCTGGAGCGCCCGGAAATCGCCAAGTTCGCCAGCAAGATCGACGAAATACCCGGGTTGCGGGTATGGACGGATGATTTCAACAATCTCTTTCAGATACTGAAATAGCGTCGCCTTCCGCACCGCTATTTCAGAAGGAGTGACTCGTTGCTCGTTGCTCGTTACTCGTCCCCGATGGCGGACAGCGCGTGCCTGGTGTAGCTTTGACGGTCATGAACTCCAGATCATTGCTTGTACTGTTCTTCTTATGGGCCGCCGCGGGGCTTTTTGCCTCTCCCGCGGCGGCCCAGCCGGCGGACGGGCGCGGCATGCCGACGCTGGCGCCGCTGGTGAACGAGGTGACGCCGGCCGTGGTCAACATCTCGGTCGTCACGCGCGCGCCGATGGAGAGCAACCCGCTCTTCCGCGACCCGTTCTTTCGCCGCTTTTTCAACCTGCCCGACAAGCCGCAGCCGCAGCGGCAGGAGCAGTCCGCCGGCTCGGGCGTGATCGTGGACGCGGCGCGCGGGCTGATCCTCACCAATCACCACGTGGTCAAGGACGCCGAGCAGGTGCTGGTCACGCTGAAGGACCGCCGCCAGTTTCCCGCGAAACTGGTCGGCGCCGATCCCGGCACCGACATCGCCGTCCTGCAGATCGAGGCGCAGCGGCTCACCGCGATCCGCATCGGCGACTCCGACGCGCTGCAGGTGGGCGACTACGTGATCGCGATCGGCAACCCGTTCGGCATCGGCCAGACCGTCACCTCGGGCATCGTCAGCGCGCTCGGCAGGAGCGGCCTCTCGCC
The DNA here is from genome assembly GCA_964581835.1 of uncultured Streptomycetaceae bacterium. Taxonomy (GTDB): domain Bacteria; phylum Pseudomonadota; class Gammaproteobacteria; order Burkholderiales; family SG8-41; genus SG8-41. Next base: position 9,551 of record CAZOQY010000015.1, read on the forward strand.
CGAAGGCTACGAGGACTTCATCCAGACCGACGCCTCGATCAATCCCGGCAACTCGGGCGGGGCGCTCGTCAACCTGCGCGGCGAGCTGGTCGGCATCAACAGCGCGATCCTGAGCGCGTCGGGCGGCAACCTCGGCATCGGCTTCGCCGTGCCCACCAGCATGGCGCGCATCGTGATGGACCAGATCGTGCGCTTCGGCGAAGTGCGGCGCGGGCGCCTCGGCATCGAGATGGTGGACCTGACACCCGCCCTCGCGAAAAAGCTTGGCGTATCCGCGCCGGAAGGCGCGATCATCGCCACGGTGCAGCCGGGCTCGCCGGCGGAGAAAGCGGGGTTGCGCGCCAACGACGTGGTGGTCGCGCTGAACGGACGCCCGGTGCGGGCCGCCGCCGACCTGCGCGCGCGGCTGGGCCTGACCCCGGTAGGCGATGAAATCGAGATGCGGCTGCAACGCGGGGCGGAGACGCGCGCCATCAGGGCGCGTATCGCCGCGCCGCAGGAAATGCCCGGCGCCGGCGGTCAGGCGCTGCCGCAACTGCCGGGCCTGACCGTCGTCGAGATCGAGCGCGGCAGCCCGCTCCACCAGCGGCTGCGTGGCGGCGGCCTCGTCGTCTCGGCGGTGGAAGCAGACAGTCGTGCCCTGCAGGCGGGCTTCCGCCCCGGCGACATTATTCACAGCGTCAATCGCCGGCGCGTGCAGACGGTCGCCGAGTTCCAGGCCATGGTCCGCGGCGCGCAGGGCGGCTACGCGGTGTCGCTGCTGCGCGGCGACTTCAACGTTACGATCATCAT
>CAZOQY010000015.1:10442-14901 GCA_964581835.1 uncultured Streptomycetaceae bacterium
CATGAAGGTCAAGACCAACGGCATCGAGCTCAACTACGAAATCGAGGGCAACGGCCCGTGGCTCACGATGAGCCACTCGCTCGCCTGCGACCTGCACATGTGGGACCCGCAGATGCCGGTGCTCACGGGCAAGTTCAAGGTGCTGCGCTTCGACACGCGCGGTCACGGCCAGTCGGGCGCGCCCGCCGGGGAATACACGCTGGAGCAGCTAGCCGACGACGTAAAAGGCCTCCTCGATTCGCTCGGCATCCGGCAGACGCACTGGGTGGGGCTCTCGATGGGCGGCATGATCGGCCAGGCGTTCGCGCTCAAGTACCCGGGCGTATTCCAGAGCATGGTGCTCGCCGACACCACCAGCCGCCGGCCGGCCGGCGCGGAGAAGATGTGGGGCGACCGCATTCAAACGGCGCGCGAGAAAGGCATGGAAGCGCTGGTCCCGAGCACGCTCGAGCGATGGTTCACCGAGCCCTACCGCAATACGCGCAAGGACGTGATGCAGCGCATCGGCGACGGCATCCGCGCAACCCCCGTCAACGGCTTCGCCGGCTGCTGCCACGCCATCTCGAAGGTGGACTACCTCGACCGCCTGAAGGAGATCAGGTGCCCGGCGCTGGTGATGGTCGGCGAGCACGACCACGGCACGCCGCCGGAAGCCGCGCGCGTGATCGCGCAGAACCTGCCGGGTTCCGAGCTGAAGATCATCCCCTCCGCCGCACACCTGTCCAACGTCGAGCAGACGCAGGTGTTCAACGAGGCGATGCTGGGTTTCCTGAATCGCGTGGCGCGGTAGCGGCAGCCGCGCCGGCGGCGTCGAAAGTCATTCTGACGCGCACCTCGGCCGGCTCCGCGGCGACCGTCGCCGCCACCCGCTCGGCGGGAACCGACAGTTCCCCGGCCAGGTAGCCCGCAACGGCGCGGGCACGCGCGTCCGCCAGCTGGCGCGGCGCGCCGTCCGGCAGGCGGGCGGTCTCGTTCAGGCGCTTCAACAGGGCCTCGTAGAACTCCCGGTCGGCGCTCGCGCGCCCGACCACCGCGAGCGCCGCGTTGACGCGCTCCACCGGCTTGCCGCGCGACTTGCCGGTTTCGACGGCGAACTGCTCCAGCGCCGGCTCGGACTGGCGCTCGATAAAAATCGCCTCGAGGGCGCGCTGGGTCCTCGCTTCGGTCACGTTCACGGGCTCGGTCACGGCATCGGCCGCGGTCGGACGCCGCAATTTGGCCGAAACCGCGCTCTCGACGTCGCGTTGCCGCAGCGCCGCCAGGTCGGCCGCGCCGTACTGGCCCTCGGCGACGAGCCGCAACTGCGGGCGCCTGGCCGCCCCTTCGGCGATGCGCTTCAGCTTCTCCCGCTCCGGCGGCTGCAGCGCCGCGCGGCCGGGATCGAAGGCGATGCTCTCCAGGCTCTCGGCGCCGCTGCCGCCGAACAGCGCGCCCAGCGCGCGGAACGGCGCGGTGACGATGCGCGTCAGGACGTTGCGGATGGCCTGCCAGATGAGATGGCCGTAGCTGAACTGCGGATCGTCCACGTTGCCGGTGACCGGCACCGCCAGGTCGATCCTTCCCTGGCTGTCGGTCAGCAGCGCGACGGCGAGGTCGAGCGGCAGCGAGACCGCGCCCGGCGACTCCACGCGCTCGCCCAGCGTGAATTTCTCCAGCACGACGCGGTTGTCGCCGGAAAGCATGCTGTTGTCGATCTTGTAGCGCAGGTCGAGCGAGAGGCGCCCGGACGCGATGCGGCGCCCGGCGAACGTGACGGTATAGGGAGACAGCGACGGCATCTCCACGTTGCGGAAGGTGACGGCCAGGTCGAAAAACGACTTCGGCCGGAACGGCCGCAGGCTGCCCTCGACGCGCGCGAGCCCGAACTCGTCGACGCGGCCGTCGAGGCGGACCGAGGCGCGGCTGTCCCGGTCGGTGCTCACGCCCTGCACCACGCCGGTCAGTTCCCGCACGTTGGCGGAGAACGGCAGCGCGAGACTCAGGTCGGCGAACTCGACCGCGCCGTTCTCGACGCTTACGCGCCCGATATTGACCAGAAACAGCGGCTCCGCATCGGTCAGGCTGGCGGGCGGCGCCGGTGTCGCAGGCGCTGCCGGGGCCGGCCCTGCGGCGCCGGCGCCCGCCTGCCCCGGCTCCAGCGTGACCGCCTTCACCAGGTTCACGCTGCGGTCCTTGAATACCACGATCTTCGCGCCGAGGCCATTGATGCGCACCTCCCCGATCCTCAACTCGTCCGGGTCGAGACTCAGGCGGACCGAGTCCGTGGTCAGCGCCTTCCAGGCAAGCAGGCGATCGCCGCTGTCGAGCTCGTTCAACAGGAGATTGTCGACGCTGACCGGCCCGGACGCGCGGATCACGTGGCGCCCACCGCGCAGGCGATATTGCGCCTTGACGTCGCCCGACAGATCACCCGATGCCAGCACGGCGCGCGTCCGGCTGGCGATCACGGGATGCAGCGGCTTGAGGTTGATGCGGTCCAGCTTGACGCGCCCCTCGGCCTGCTCGCCCGACAGCCTGAACGTGCCATTGGCGGACAGCGCACCGCCTTGGGCGAGCCGCAGCGCGACGTCGAAGCGGATCGGTTCCCTGCCGTCGCTGCGAAAACCGTTGATGCGCGCGCGCAGATCCTGCACGTCGTATTCCACCGGCGTGCCGAAGCCGGGATCGGACAGCGCGATGCGCGTGCCGGCCACCTCCAGCGCATCGACGGAGACGCGCCAGGGATGGCCTTCCTTCTTCGCCTTCTTCAGCGCGCCTCCGACTTCGCGGCGCTGCAGGCCGGCGTCCGCAGTGGAAAACAGTTCCACGATCGCAATGGCGCCGTTCTTGTCCCGCGCCACGCGCACGGCGCCACCGTTGACCGCCAGCCGGCCGATGCCGATCCGGTTCTCCCCCAGATTGAAGCTCCCGCCCTCGAGCGTAAAGGTGTCGAGCACCGCGAGCGGCTCCGCGGGCGCGGGCTCGCCAGCCGACAGCCGGTTCAACGTCAATCCGATTTTCTCGAGCAGCGCATGCACGCCGTCCGCGCGCGTCTCGACGGTCGCAGCCAGCCCGGCAGTCACGTCCTTCACCGCAATCCGGATCGGCTTCGCGCGGCTGCGGTCGGTGTAATCCAGCCCCACCCCCGCCACCCGCAGCGACTCCACCTGCGCTTTCCACGGCTTGTGGGGCGACGCCGCGTCCGGTTGCGCGGGCTTGCTCCCGGCGCCCGCCTTGACCAGCTTCCGCCAGTTGATGCGGCCGCCGGCATCCACCTCCACCGCCACTGCGCCGTCGCGCAGCGCCACTTCAGGGACCACGAGCGCGCGCGTGACGAGATCGAAGCGCCCGCCCGCGACCTCGATCGACGCGAGCGCGAGGATCGGGCTCTTCGCATCGGTCGCGGCGAGCAGGATGCCGCGGCCGGAGACCTTGATGTCCTCCACCGTCGCCTGGGGAACGCCCGCGGCATAGGCAACGCGATAGCGCGCGCCGAAATCGAACTCGCCCCGGGGCTCGGCCAGGCCGAGCTCGTCCCTGAGAAATCGCCAGGCCGTCAGCGGCTTCACGCCCTTGATGCTGATTTCCCCCTGCGACGCGATCGGCTGCAGCGAGACCTCGCCACGCCAGAGCACGTCACCGCCATCGGCCAGGCGTGCACTCAGCGAGTAGGCGCCGCGGCGCTCCGCCAGCGTGGAAATGTCGCGCAGCTCGAAATTGACCGGGCCGAGCGTCGTACTGGCCGGCGTGGGATCGGAGCGGTCGCTGAAGGCAATCGCCCCGTCGCGCATCACGACCCGCTGCAAGAGCAGCCGCGGCGGCCTGCCGTCGGCGCGCGGTTCCCGTTTCGGGAGATCGTCCAGCAGGGCGGCAAGATTGAAGCGGCCGCCGGGCGCGATGTCGGCCTTCACGTCGAGCCCCTCGAGCGTGATTTCAGAAAACGTCCACACCCAGCGCGCGAGGCTCGTCAACTCGAAATCGACCAGCAGGCGTTTGAACCCCGCGATCGGCGCGCCGTCGCGCTCGGTCAGCGCGAAATCCCTGATCTCCAGCCTGAACAGCAGCGGGTTGAAACGCACCGCGCCGGCCGTCGCCTTGCGCTGCAGCTGGTCCGCCACGAGCCCGGGAATGGCCCGCTCGATCAGCCGCGGCGCCAGCAGGAAACCCAGCAGCAGGTACAGCGCGAAGCCGGCCGCGGCGGCGGCCACGGCCCGGGGATAGGGAATCTTTTTGAAGAAACCGGGAATAGCCATGCGTGAAGCCAAGGCAGCGGGGAAACGTAACTGATTATGGAGAAACCGCCGACTTTGCACAAACCGGGCACGGGCGCAGGGCGATGCGCCGCAGCATGAAAGCGGGGACCGGTCTCAGGCCCGGGCGGCGCGGCGCACGCTGAGGTGCCCGTACCAGCTGCTGCCGACCAGAAGGGCGGAACAGGAAACGAATACGGGCGCGAAGCCGAACAGGGTGCCGATGCCGC
>CAZOQY010000015.1:15001-22393 GCA_964581835.1 uncultured Streptomycetaceae bacterium
AGGGCGGAACAGGAAACGAATACGGGCGCGAAGCCGAACAGGGTGCCGATGCCGCCGAAAGCGAGCGGGACCACCAGGTGCGTGAAATGGTTGAACGTCACCCGCAGCCCGGCACCCTCCGACGCGCGTCCGGGCGGCGACAGACTGTAGATCAGGGACATCGACATCGGCTGCCCGACGCCGCAGCCGAGTCCCAGCAGGAACGAGGCGGCGGCGAGCAGGAACGGGTTCTGCAGGAACGGGAACAGCACGAACACCAGCCCCGCGAAGCCGATGGCGTAGAGCAGGATCTGGAACTCGCTCCAGCGCTTGGCCATCGCCGGCAGCGCGATGCGGATCGCGAACACCGCGGCGGCGAAGCAGCTGATGACGATGCCGATCAACGAGGCCGACAGGCCGATCGAGTGCCCGTAGATCGGGAAATAGAACAGGTAGAGATCCCAGGCCACGGAAATGAGCCCGCTCGCGACGATGGCGTCGCGCAGCTTGCCGTTGCGCAGCAGGTCGAACGAGCTGCTTTTCTTCCCGCCCTCCTTCCCGCCGACCACGGCCTTCGGCAGCAGGCGCCCCTTCACGAACAGCAGGACGAGCGCGATGAAGGGACAGACCGCCAGCATCAGGTACGCGGGCTGGTAGCCGAGGTAGTCGATCGAGAAGCCGGCGATGAGCGGTCCGAGGAAGGACGCGATCGAGAAACCGACGGCAAGCAGCGAATAGTTGCGGGCGCGGTCCTCGGGCCCGCCGAGCGCGCCGGTGATGCCCTGGACCGGCACGAAGAAGAACTGGAACGCGGTTCCCACGACCAGCGCCATGGCGTAGAGCGACACCACGCCGGGGACGAAATACGGCACCAGGAGCGCCGCCACCACGCCGAACGTGCCGGCGATCATCGGCACGCGCGGGCCGACGCGATCGACCAGCTTGCCGACGTAGAGCGCGATCAGCATCGGGCACAGCGCCCACAGCGCCATCATGACGCCGACCGTGAACGCGTCCACCCCGAGGTGCAGCGCGTGCAGCGGCAGCGCGACCTTGGCGCCGCCGAAGCCGGCGTGGATCAGCACGCAGCACACGACGATCAGGACCATCGGCATCGGCAAGAAGGCGGAGGCCGGGCGGCGGCGTCACGCGGGAGAAGGAACGGGTTGAATTTTACCCCGAACGGAATCCGGCCTGCGTCCGGATTCCGTAATATGAACTTCACTATCCAGCGGCAGGATGAGGTTTTCTCTATGAAAAGTTACCACACCGGCATATCAGGGCAGGAATGATTCGATTAATAGTCCATAACCTGATAAGAAAACATGGCGGGCAAGCCGCCACGTTTTCTTAATCGACTTTAGTGCCGGTCGCCTTCACCACCGGCCCCCACTTCGCCCACTCGGCCTTCATGAACGCGACGAATTCGGCCGGCGGCAGGTAGTTCGTGTCGGCGCCCTGCTGGGCGAAGCGTTGCTTGACGTCGGGCAGCGCCAGTATCTTCTGCAGCTCGCCGCTCAGGCGGCCGACCACCGCTCTCGGCATCCCCGCCGGCCCGGAAATGCCGTACCAGACCTTGCCGTCCACCTGCGGGAAACCCGCCTCCCCCAGGCTCTGCAGGTCCGGGTACAGCGGCGAGCGGTTCCTGCCGACCGTCGCAATCAGCCTGAGCCGCCCCGACTGGACGTGCGGAAAAATGGAAGGCAGGGAGTCGAACGCGAGTTGCACGTTGCCCGCCGCGAGGTCGATGACCCCCGGGCCGCTGCCCTTGTAGGGCACGTGCACGATCGGTGAGCCGGTGGCCGACTTGAACATCTCGCCCACGAGGTGCGGCATGCCGCCGTTGCCGGACGAATAGAAATGCAGCGTGTTCGGCTTGGCCTTCGCCAGCGCAACCAGGTCTTTCACCGACTTCACCGGCACCGACTGGTGCGCCACCACGAACATCGGCAGGCTGGTCGCGAGCGCGACGTGGGTGAAGTCCTTCAACGCGTCGTACGGCAGCTTGCTGTAGAGGACCGGGCCGACGCCGTGCGTGGTGGACGAGGACCACAGCAGCGTATGGCCGTCGGGGGCGGCTTTCGCCGTGATGTCGGAGGCGATGGTGCCGCCGGCGCCGCCGCGGTTCTCCCCGACCACGTTCTGGCCGAGGGCATCCGCCAGCTTCTGCCCGACGATGCGGGCGGTGAAATCGGCCGCCCCGCCCGGCGGCACCGCGATGATCAGGCGGATCGGGCGGGACGGGTACGTCTGGGACCCGGCCGCCGCGGAAAACAGGGCGCCCAGCAATGCTGTCATGACCACGGTCGTTTTCTTCATGGATCCCCCGTAAATGAGCCGGTCGCCGCGACGGGCGCCTGAACCCCGGTTCCGATTATCAATAATTCGCGCGCCCGGCGCGAATTATTGTGGCACGGAGAGATAATGCACGGAAAAGAGCTTTTCCGGATCGGTCCAGCACTCGACCGGCTCGAAACCCGCGTCGCGGGCAAGCGTCCGGAAGCCTTGCACCGAGTACTTGCACGAATTCTCGGTATGGATGCTCTCCCCGGCGCGAAAGCGGATGACCCGGCCACCAACCGAGACTCGCTGGTCCTTCAGGCTCAGCAGGTGCATCTCGATGCGGCCCCGCGGCTCGTTGTAGAACGCCTGGTGGCGGAAAGCGCGAAGGACGAAATCGGCGCCGAGCTCGCGGTTGATGCGCGCGAGCAGGTTCAGGTTGAACGCGGCCGTGACGCCCCGCCGGTCGTTGTAGGCGGCGTTGAGGCGGGCCGGGTCCTTCTTCAGGTCCACGCCGATCAGCAGCCCGCCGCCCGCCCCCACCACCCGGCGCACGTTGACGAGGAAGCCCGCCGCCTCCGCCGGGGTGAAGTTGCCGACGGTCGAGCCCGGGAAATAGACGATGCGGCGCCGCGGCTGCGGGCCGCCGAGGCGGGGCAGACGCAGCGCGCGCGAGTAGTCCGCGCAGACGGCCGTCACCGCGACGGCGGGGAAATCGCGCGCGATGCGCGAGGCCGTGGCGAGCAACTGCCCGCGCGCGATGTCCACCGGCGCGTAGGCCACGGGCGCGAGCGCTTCCAGCAGGATGCGCGTCTTGCGCCCGCTGCCGCTGCCGTATTCCACCACCGCGCAGCGGGCGCCGAGGCGGCGCGCCATCGCGGCGGCCTGGACCCGCATCAGCGCAATCTCGGCGCGCGTCACGTAGTATTCCGGTGTCCTGCAGATAGCCTCGAACAGCTCGCAGCCGCGCCCGTCGTAGAAATACTTGGGCGGCAGCGTTTTGCGCGCGCGCGTGAGGCCGGCGATCACGTCATCGAGAAAACTGCCGGTGTCGGGATGCAGGTCGTGGAAGGCAAAGCGGGCGCCGGGCTGCTGCATGCCTCCTCGCGACAGGGTTCGTTCTCGCCGGGCAGCCGGCGGCGCCGGCTGCTTGCCGCGCCGCGTCACCCGGCGGGTTGACGCGCGTTTCGCGTTTCCATCCAGCGCTTGATGCGGTTGGCATCGCCGATGCGCGTCAGCTTGCCCCACGAGTCGAGCAGCACGATGATCACCGGCGTAGCGGCAATCTTCGCCTGCAGCACGAGGCAGCGCCCGGCCTCGCTGATGTAGCCGGTCTTCGACAGGCCGATGTCCCAGCCGGTGTTGCTCACCAGCCGGTTGGAATTCCCGAATTTCAGCAGCCGGCCGTTTTCCAGCGCGACGGTATGGGAAGTCTCGGTGGTGTACTCTCGTATCAGCGGCTGGTGGTAGGTGGCGGCCACCAGTTGCGCGAGATCACGCGCGGTCGAGACGTTTTCGCTGGAGAGCCCGGTGCCGTCGACGAAGCGGGTGCGCCACATGCCCAGCTCGACCGCCTTCTGATTCATCGCCGCCACGAATGCCGGGCTGCCGCCGGGATAGGCCCGTGTCAGCGCCGCTGCCGCGCGGTTCTCGGAAGCCATCAGGGCCAGCTTCAGCAGATCGCCGCGCGTCAGCGCGGTGCCGACCTTCAGCCGCGAGCGGGTACCTTTGAGGCCGTCGACGTCCGCCTTGTCGATGGTGATGCGTTCGTCGAGCGGCAGGTTCGCGCCCAGCACGACCAGCGCCGTCATCAGCTTGGTGATGGAGGCGATGGGAACGACCGCTTCTTCGTTCTTGGCGTAGAGCACCCGTTTCCCGTCCTGCTCCATGACCAGGGCGTTGGCGGACTTGAGATCGAGGGTGCCGGCCTTGGCCACCACGATCGGATCGTGGGCCTGGCTCTGGGACTGGCCCTGAGCCTGGATCTGGGCCTGGGCCATCGGCACGAGTAAGAGGCACAGCCCGGTGACCCCGGTAACAATCAGCAGCGGTTTCAGAACGCCTCCTCCCCGCAAGGCTGCCCGGCGACGGCACTGGCAGCGTAAAATGGCTGAAACAATCAATAAAATACAGGGTTAGAGCAGACTTTTCAACCGTTTTGGCAGTTTGTCTGTCGTGCAGGCCACGATTATGACAGGCAAAAAAAATCTCCGCTGGGACAGTGTGGGTTGTCCCGGCGGAGGCAAAGAGGCCATGCAACTACCCGCTCAGCACAGATAATCGCTACTACCAGGCCTCCGAGGAGGAAAAACAATGCATACCGCTAGCCTGCGCGGGCATTTCAGCTGAGCGGCCCGCTTGAATGAAACCGAGCGTAGCCCCTGCGCCTTACGTGAAACTTACATAGGCACAAATTGTTTTGGAGCAATGTGATTAAATGCCCGCCGCCCGCCCTTGCGGCGCGCGGCAGGCGTGGCCGGGGCGTAATATAGAATCAACAACATGCGCATCCTGATCGCCGAAGACGACCCGGTGCTGGCCGACGGGCTGACCCGCTCGCTGCGCGCCTCCGACTACGCGGTGGATTACGCCAGCGACGGCAACGAGGCGGACCACGTACTGGCCGCCCAGGCTTACGACCTCGTGATACTCGACCTGGGGCTGCCCAAGCTCGACGGCTTCGAGATCCTGCGCCGGCTGCGGCGCCGCAGTTCGCGCGTGCCGGTGCTGGTACTGACCGCGCGTGACGCGCTCGACGACCGGGTCAAGGGGCTCGATCTCGGAGCCGACGATTACCTGACCAAACCGTTCGACCTGCCCGAGCTCGAGGCGCGCGTGCGCGCGCTGATCCGCCGCGGCCAGTCGGGCGGCGGCTCGCTGGTCACGCACGGCGCGTTGACGCTCGACACCGCCGGCCGCCGCGCAACGCTGAACGACGAGCCGCTCGAGCTCTCCGCGCGCGAGCTCGGGGTGCTGGAAGTGCTGATGCTGCGCAGCGGCCGGGTCGTGAACAAGGAACAGCTCGCCGAACAGCTCTACGGCTGGGACGAGGAAGTCGGCGCCAACGCCATCGAGGTCTACGTGCACCGCCTGCGCAAGAAGCTCGAGCCCCACGGCGTCGCCATCCGAACCATCCGCGGCCTCGGCTACCTGCTCGAAAAACCGGCGCATGGCGGCTAAAGTCCGGACCCTGCGGCGCCAGCTGATGGCGTGGCTGGCGGTGCCGCTGGTTTCCCTGTGGGTGATCAGCGGGGTGGTGGATTACGACATCGCCAAGCGCTTCGTCAACCTCGCCTACGACCGGGCGCTGCTCGAAGCGGCGCTCGACATCGGCCGTAACATCAAGCGGATCGACAACCGCATCTACATCGACCTGCCCGATGCGGCGCTGCAGTTGCTGGAGAGCCGCGAGTCCGGGCGCATTCATTTCCTCGTCACCCGCACCGACGGCGAGTACATCAGCGGCAACCCCGAGCTGCCGCGCCCGCAGGGAGAGGAGATCACGGACCGCGTGACCTATTACGAGGACGTCTTCCGGGACCGCGCCATACGCCTGGTCGTGCTGCGCCAGCCGATCCGGGCGGGAACGGGCCAGGGCGCGGTTTTCATCTACGTGGGCGAGCGCCTCATGGTGCGCGCGGAATCGGCGCGCCAGCTCCTGTTCCGCATCATGGTGCCGCAGGCGCTGCTGATCCTGGTCGCGGTGTTCATCGTCTGGTACGCGGTCGGGCGCGGCCTCAACCCGCTCGCCAGCCTGCAACGCGAGCTGGCGTCGCGCTCGGACCGGGACCTGTCGCCGCTGCCCGAGAAGGAGGTGCCGGAAGAGTTGCGGCCCCTGATCCGCGCCATGAACGAACTGCTCGATCGCCTGAGCCGGGTGCTCGAATCGAGGCAGCGTTTCGTGGCGGACGCGGCCCACCAGTTGCGCACGCCGGTGGCCGGCATCAAGACCCAGACGGAGCTCGCGATGCGGCAATCCCCGTCCGCCGACGCCAGGGCAACGCTGAAGCAGTTGCACACCGCGACGGAGCAGGCCACCCGCCTCGTCAACCAGCTGCTGGCGCTCGCCCGCGCGGAGCCGGGACCCACGCGCGGCCAGATCACCGGGCCGGTCGACCTGGTCGCGCTCGCGCGCGAGGCCACGACCGAATGGGTGCCGCGCGCGCTCGAGAAGAACATCGACCTCGGTTTCGACAGCCCCCTGCCCGCCGCGCGCGTCGCGGGCGACGCCTTCATGCTGCGGGAAATGATGAACAACCTGCTCGACAACGCCGTCCGCTACACGCAGGCCGGCGGCCACGTAACGGTACGCGTCGTGTCGGATGCCGAGGGCGTCGCGCTGAACGTCGAGGACAACGGCCCCGGCATCCCCGAGGCCGACCGGGAGCGGGTGTTCGAGCGCTTCTACCGCGTGCTCGGCACCGGCGTCGAAGGCTGCGGCCTGGGTCTTGCGATCGTCCGCGAAATCGCGCTGACCCACCGCGGGAAGATCAGTCTCGGCAACGGCGCGAACGGCTCGGGCACGCTGGTGCGCGCGGTTTTCCCGCTGACGACCTGACGAAAGACTACTGACCCGGGACCCGCGATCCGGGAACGGGGATAGTCGATGCCGAGGCTTTCGCGCGCTCCGCTTCCTCCTGCTGCTGCAGGGCCCACATCTGCGCGTAGGCGCCGCCCAGCTCGAGCAGCGCCCGGTGCGTGCCGCGCTCGACGATGCGCCCCGCCCCAATCACAAGTCTCTGGTCGGCGTCCATCACGGTGGACAGGCGGTGCGCGATGACCAGCGTGGTGCGGCCATGCGCGATGCGGTTCAGCTCGGCCTGGATCGACTGCTCCGACTTCGAGTCGAGCGCGGAGGTCGCCTCGTCGAAGATCAGAATGCGCGGGTTCTTGAGTATGGCGCGGGCGATGGCGACGCGCTGCTTCTCTCCGCCGGAGAGTTTCAACCCGCGCTCGCCCACCTTCGCCTCGTAGCCTTCCGGCAGGCTCTCGATGAAATCGTGGATGTGCGCCGCCTGAGCCGCGGCAACCACCTCCTCGCGCGCGGCTTCGGGCCTGCCGTAGCGGATGTTGTAGTAGATGGTGTCGTTGAACAGCACTGTGTCCTGCGGCACGATGCCGATCGCCGCGCGC
>CAZOQY010000016.1:0-22008 GCA_964581835.1 uncultured Streptomycetaceae bacterium
GGTCTCGTACACCGCCGCGTCTTCCACCGGGGTGTAGGTGAACACCAGCGTGGACGGGTTCTTCCAGCGCTTGGGATCCTTCGGCGTGTCGGCGACAAGATCCTTGTTCTCGTCGCAATAGAGCGTGTCGAGCTCGCCGCGGTTCTTGCAATCGTCGGTTTGGGCGAACGCGCCGAAACCCGCCAGGCTCAGCATCAGCGCCAGTACGGACAGGGTGGTTTTCATGGATCCTCCGCTAGTGACCGGTGTGGTTTGTCGCGGGCCGTGCGGCACGCCCGCCTCTTTTCAACCATTATACCGAGTCTCGATCCCGTTCAGCCTTAAGGGTTGTCGAAAAAGGGGCGATGCCCCCTTTTGAACCCCCGATATCAGAGGCTGCTGAAAACCCCTGCTGTGAAGCATGAATTGCCAGGGATCGAATGTCTGCGCGGGGCGTTTTTCAACAGCCTGCTAACGCTACCACCGCTCCCGCCACGCCTCCGCGCCCGGCACGCCCGGCCGGCCGAAATAGCGCGGCTGCAAACCGGCGTGAAACCAGGTGACGAACGTATAGACCGTGAAAATCGGCACGCCCAGACGCGCGTTGAGCGCCGCGGCGTACGGCCCCATGTTGTGGTTCTCGCAGACGATCGCGCCGACCTCCGGGTGCCGTTTCAGCAACGCTTCTCCCGCCGCGAGGATGTCACGCTCGGCGAGATCGTAATCCATGTCGAGGGTGTCGCCGAGCATCACCCGCGTGAACTCGCGCCCGCCCTCGGTGCCCGCCACCGGCGTGTCGTGCGGCGCGCCGACCGCGTCCCAGTGCTCGGGCGTGATGCGATCGCTCTGCACCGACAGCACGCCGACGCGCCGGCCCGGCGGCAACAGCCGCTGCACCAGCGGTATCTGCATCAGCGACGAGCTCGCCACCGGCACTTTCACGTGCTCGGCAAGCTGTTTCTGGAATATCGCGAGGAAGCCGCCGGTGGTGGTGATGCCGTCGGCGCCATCCTTCACCAGCTCTTCCGCCGCCTTCAGGAACGCGGGGCCGAGGCCCTTGCCCTGCTCGTGGATCACGACCCGGGCGCTCGCGCCGGGCACGACCTTGTAGAGCACCGGGAACGGCCAGGTGGTCGCATTGCCGGTGTCTCCCGGCGGGCGCGGCCATTTCGTGTCGAGCATCAGTATGCCGACCCGCGCGCCGTAAACCGTCTTGCCCCCGTATGCCTTGCCTGGGCCCATCGTTTCCCCCGCCGCAGTCCCTGAGTCAGTCCCTGTGAACCGGACCCGAGTTTATCAGTCCGCCGGCTTGCCGTGCCCGCGTCGCGCCGATAACATCGAACCGTCATCAATCGGACATGAAAAGGCCGGCCATGATACGCATCGCCTTCCTGCTCGCCACGCTGGCCGTCCTTGCCGCGCCGGCCCTGCGCGCGCAGCCGTACCCCGTCAAGCCGATCCGCATCGTCGCGCCGTTCACCGCCGGCGGGCCGGTGGACATCACCGCGCGCATCGTCGCGCAAAAACTGACCGAGGCCTGGGGCCAGCCGGCCGTCGTCGAAAACCGCACCGGCGCGAGCGGCACCATCGGCACCGACGCGGTCGCAAAGGCGCCGCCGGACGGCTACACCGCGCTGCTGAGCGCGTCGGCCCACGTGATCGTGCCGAGCCTGCTGCCGAAGGTGCCGTACGACCCGATCCGGGATTTCGCGCCGGTGTCGGTGGTCATGAGCTCGCCGCTCGTGCTGGTCGTCACGCCGACGCTGCCGGTCAGGAACATCCGGGAATTCATCGCGCTGGCGAAATCCCGCCCGGGCGAGCTGTCGTTCGCGTCCTCCGGCGCCGGCTCTTCCACGCACCTCACCTCGGAGCTGCTGAGATCGGTCACCGGAACCCGGATGGTGCACGTGCCGTACAAGGGGCAATCGCAGGCGCTGACCGACGTGGTCGCCGGCCAGGTGCCGTTCATGTTCAACAGCCTGCCGCCGGTGATGGAGCTGGTGAAGGCAAGGCGCCTGCGCGTGCTGGGCATCACGTCGGAAAAACGCCTGTCGCAGCTTGCCGACGTGCCGACATTCGCCGAGTCCGGCTACAAGGAACTCGTCACCGGCTCGTGGTACGCGATGTGGCTGCCGGCGAAGACGCCCGAAGCGATCGTCTCCCGGATGAACGCCGAGATCGTCCGGATCGTCGGCCTGCAGGACGTTCGCAACCGCATCCTCGACCTGGGCGGCGAGCCCGTGGGCAACAGCCCCGCCGCTTTCGACGCGTTCCAGAAAGCCGAGGCCGTTCGCTGGGCGAAAGTGATCAGGGACTCTGGCGCGAAAGCGGAGTAGCGCCTGCGCGATGCGGCGTCGTTCTACAGCACGCCCGAGTGGCCGCCGTCCACGTTGAGGCACGACCCGGTCACGTAGCTCGCGGCATCCGAGGCGAGGAACACGATCGCCGCCGCCGCCTCGTCGGGCTCGCCCAGCCGCCCCAGCGGCACGCGCGCCGCAAGCCGCCGGTAATGCTCCTCCAGCGTGATCCCCGCCCGCGCCGCGCGGATCACCTGCAGCCGCGACTTGATCCAGCCGAGGGCGACGGCGTTGACCCGGATGCCGTCGCGGGCGACCTCCTGCGACAGCGCCTTCGTGAACGCCAGGCCCGCCGCGCGGCTGACGCTGGTCGGGAAAGACGCGGCGGGCGGCTGTTTCGCGCCCGACATGCTGATGTTGACGATGCTGCCGCACCGCTGCCGGCGCATCGGCGGCACGGCGGCGCGGGCGGCGCGGACCTGGCCCATCAGCTTGACTTCGAGATCGTAGCGCCACGTCGCGTCGTCGGCCTCGGCGAAAGGCCCCTGGGCCGTGCTGCCGGCGTTGTTGACGAGCGCGTCCAGGCGGCCGTAATGCCGCACGGTTTCGGCGACGAAGCGCTCCATGTCGCCGGGTCTTGCCGCATCGGCGGCGATCGCCAGCACCTCGCCGCCCGCGCGCCGCAGTTCCCCCGCGAAAGCTTCGAGCGCATCGGCCCGGCGCGCGCATAGCGCAAGCTTCGCGCCCTCGCTCGCGAAACGCAGCGCGACCGCCCTGCCGATGCCTTCGCTGCCGCCGACGACGGCGGCAACCCTGCCGTGCAAACCGAGGTCCACTCAGCCCCCGTGCGGCTCGGCCCACGCCCGGGACCGTTCCACCGCCTTGCGCCACACCGCCATCCGCTCCGCGGCCCGCGCCCGGTCCGCGCCCGGCTCGAACGCCCGGTCCAGCTGCCAATGCGCGCCGAGCTCGGCCTCCTTCCAGTAGCCGATGCCCAGCCCGGCCAGGTACGCCGCGCCCAGCGCGGTCGTCTCAGTGATTTTCGGCCGCGCCACCGGCACGCCGAGCAGGTCGGCCTGGAACTGCATCAGCATGTCGTTCTTCGCCGCGCCGCCGTCCACCCGCAGCTCCTTGAGGCGAAAACCGGCGTCGCCCTCCATCGCCGCGAGCACGTCGGCGGTCTGGTAGGCGATGGACTCGAGCGCCGCGCGCGCGATGTGCCCGGCGGTTGCGCCGCGCGTCAGCCCGGTGATCGTGCCGCGCGCGTAAGGGTCCCAGTGCGGGCTGCCGAGCCCCGCGAAAGCAGGCACGAAATACACGCCGCCGTTGTCGGCCACGCCGGCCGCGAGGGTCTCGACCTCGGCCGACGAGCGGATGATGCCGAGGCCGTCGCGCAGCCACTGCACCACCGCCCCGCCGATGAAGACGCTGCCCTCGAGCGCGTATTCGCGCGCGGCCCCGGCCTGGCAGGCGGCGGTGGTCAAAAGCTTCGCGCTCGAACGGATCGGCTTCGTGCCGGTGTGCATCAGCATGAAACAGCCGGTGCCGTAGGTGTTCTTGGCCATGCCGGGCACGACGCAGCGCTGGCCGAACAGCGCGGCCTGCTGGTCGCCTGCGACGCCGGCAACCGGTATGCGCGCGGCAAACAGGGCTGCCGACGTCTCGGCCAGGACGCCGCTCGATGGGCGCACGGCCGGCAGCATCCTCGCCGGGACACCCAGCATCTCCAGGAGATCCTCGTCCCAGGCCCCGGTATGGATGTTGTAGAGCATGGTGCGGGAAGCGTTGCTCGGGTCGGTCACGTGCGCCGCGCCGCCCGAGAGCTTCCAGACGAGCCAGGTATCCACGGTGCCGAACAGGAGTTCGCCCGCCCCGGCCCGGCGCCGCGCCCCCGGCACGTTGTCGAGTATCCACGCGAGCTTGGTGCCGGAAAAATAGGCGTCCAGCACCAGCCCCGTCTTCTCCGCGACCCGCTCTTCGAAGCCGCGCGCCCTGAGCGCATCGCACGCCGCGGCCGTGCGGCGGTCCTGCCACACGATGGCATTGCAGACCGGCTGCCCGGTGGAGCGGTCCCACACGATCGTGGTCTCGCGCTGGTTGGTGATGCCGATCGCCGCAATGTCCCGCGCCTGCAGGCCGGCGCGCGCGATCGCTTCGCCCGCCACGGCGACCTGGGTCGCCCAGATTTCGGCGGCATCGTGCTCGACCCAGCCCGGCCGCGGGAAAATCTGCGTGAATTCCTTCTGCGCCACCGCCCGAACCTCGCCCGCCGCCCCGAACACGATGGCGCGCGAGCTGGTGGTGCCCTGGTCCAGTGCAAGTATCGATTTCATCAAGGCGCGCGCCCCAATTTCGTGACAAATTACCCCGCCGAAGACGGCCCTTTATTGTGCACGGCAATACCGCTAGAATCCTAGCTGTCGTCACGCACCAAATTGGTTTAATCTGGGGTCCGGGGGGATTCTGGGGAGAAAGTGAATGGCTTTTTACGCTTTTTACGTCATCGCGATCGTCATCCTGATCCTGCACTTCACCGGCTGGCTCAAGCGCAACAATCTTGAGTGGCTGGTCCTGGTGCTCGCCGTGGCGACCTTCCCCGCGGTCATCTTCCTGTAACTCACCCGCTGGCGCGCGCTGAACGGCGAATAATCGTCCGTTCGAACGCGCGCAGGTAAACCGGCCGCTCGCAGCGGTCCGGATTTACCTTTCCCGGTGCTCGCCGTGGCGAGTTCCCCGCGGTTACCTTCCTCCAGGTCGTTCCTCCGCGCGCGTTGAACGGCGAGCATTCCGTCCGTTCGAACGCGCGCAGGTAAACCGGCCGCTCGCAGCGGTCCGGATTTACCTCACTTGGCGAGCAAACTCGCCCCCGCCAGGAGCAGCAGCAGCGCCAGCAGCCTGGAGAAAACCTCCTGGCTGATGCGATTGCCCAGGCGCTCCCCCACCCACGTTCCCGCGGCCATCAGCGGCAGCAGCAGGACGCACAGCAGCAGCGTGTCGGTCGTGTAGTAGCCCACGGCGCCATAGCCGGCGATGCGCGCGATCATCTCGGCGAGCCACAGCACGGCGACCGTCGCCCGGAACTGCGCGCGGCCGACGCGACGCATGTGGAAGTAGATCACCACGAGCGTGCCGCCACCGCCCCCGAACAGGGTGTCGATGACCGCGCCGGCGAAGCCGACCGGCGCCGCCCAGCGCTGCGAGCAGGTGAATTGCGGCAGCCCGAAATAGTGGACCGCCAGGGAATACAGCGAATAGGCGATCAGAAAGCCCCCCAACAGCTTGAGCAGCAGGCGGCTGTCGAGGTGCGCAAAGAGCAGGATGCCGGCCGCGACGCCCAGCAGGGTCGGCAGCATGAGGCGCTTCAGCTCGTCCTTCACCACCTCGCCCCAGTCGCGCACGCTGAGGAAGGCGAACAGGCACAGCACCATCAGCCCGAACATGGCGACCGCGGTATGCACCGGCATCAGGAACGCGAGCAGCGGCACGCCGATCATGCCGGCGCCGAAACCCGACATGCCGCGCACGACGAAGGCGCCGAACACGATGCACGCCGAAACCGCGAGCTGAAAGAGCGTGAAACCTTCCGGCATCATCGCGGCGCGCGGCGGGCAAGCATCAGCAGCGCCAGCGCCGCCGCGCCGGCAACCACCATCAGCCAGAAGGTCTGGCCGTAGGAACCGGTCGCCCCGTAGAGCAGTGCGTACACGGGCGGGCCCACCATGACCCCGCCGAAGACGAAGAACGACGTGCCGCCGGCGACGAGGCTCACCATGCCGGGCGGGGACAGGCGCGCGCACTCGGCGTGAACGATGCCGTTCCACCCGAGGGTACTCGCGCCGAGCAGCAGGAACAGCAGGTAGACGAGCGGCCTCGGCCAGCCGTCGTCGAGCATTACGAGCGCGACCGAACTCGCGATCATGATCGCGCAGATGACGATGAGCACGGCCAGGCCGCTCTTCAGGCGGTCCGCCAGCCAGCCCCAGGGAATCCGCGCGATCGAGCCGCCGATCTGCGCCATCGACAGCATGATGCCGGCCTCGACCAGGCCGTAGCCGCGCTCGGCGACGAGATAGATCACCGCGAACGAGAGCAGGATGCGCTGCACGCCGGAGAACAGCACCGCCGCGAGCGACACCCAGCGCAGCGACTGCTGCCGCCATACCAGCGGCACGCCGCCGAAGGGCGCGCTCTTCACGCTGGCCGCCGGCTGGCGGTCGCTGTCCCATTCGGCGCGGGCGTAACCTGCCCCGGCGAGCGTCGCCACGGCGAGCACGGCAATCATCGCCAGCGCCCAGTGCCAGCCGACCGTCACCGCCAGCGCCGGCGCCGTCAGCGACACGATCACGCCGCCGAAGGGCACGCCGGTCTGCTTGATCGAGAACATCAGGTTGCGGCGCGCGGGCGAGGTATGGTTGACCAGCAGGTGCGCCGCCGAGGGGGCGGCGAAGCCCATGCCGGCGCCGACGGCGACCGATCCCACCGCGATGAAAGCGACGTGCGGCAGCGCGAACAGGGCCAGGCCGGCCAAGCAGAACGCCATGCTCAACTGCGTCATCAGCGCCGCCCCCCAGCGCGGCACCAGCACGCCGGCGTAGAGGGAAGCCACCGTCGCCGCGCCGAAAGTGAGGCCCACGTGGTAGCCGACCAGCACCGGATCGACCGCGAGCGACTCGGCGACCTTGGGCGCGATGGTGGGCAGCACGATGTTCGCCATCGCGACCACCGTCTGGGCGGCGGTCGTGACCAGCACGACGAACCAGGC
The DNA here is from genome assembly GCA_964581835.1 of uncultured Streptomycetaceae bacterium. Lineage (GTDB taxonomy): Bacteria > Pseudomonadota > Gammaproteobacteria > Burkholderiales > SG8-41 > SG8-41. Next base: position 7,039 of record CAZOQY010000016.1, read on the forward strand.
TGGAATAGGCGTCATAAGAGGAATTTACACGGGCCGCGCGTTGAACGGCGCGGGCGGCGTCCGCTCCAACGCGCGGGGCCGATCCGGCGCGCAGCGTCCGGTATCGGCGTATTTTGACATGTCACGGGCGACTTCATAGAATTTCACCAGGCCTGCCCGCAGGGCCAGCCCCCGCCGCCATGACCAACCCGATTCCGCTCCTGTCCGATCGCGCCTACGAACGCATCCGGCACGAGATCATCACCTGCGCCATCGCGCCCGGCACCGAGATTTCGGAGGCGCAGCTGTGCGCGCACTTCAAGCTCGGCAAGGCGCCGGTGCGCATGGCGCTGAATCGCCTGTCGCACGACGGGCTGGTGCGCGCCATCCCGCGCCGTGGCTACCGGGTCACCGTGATCACGCTGCAGGACATCCACGACGTGTTCGAGCTGCGCCTCATGCTCGAGCCCGCCGCCGCGCGCATGGCGGCCGGCAAGGTGGACGCCCAGCGGCTGCGCGCCCTCGACGAGGTCTGCCGCGCCGGCTACCAGCCGGGCGACGCGAAGAGCACGTCGCGCTTCCTCGAAGCGAACAAGGCGTTCCACGTCGAAATCGCGCGCGCGGCGGGCAACACCCGGCTCGCCGAGGCGGTGGAGCAGCTGCTCGACGAAATGACGCGGCTGCTGCACCTGGGCCTGGGGCCGCGCAACCGCTCCCAGGAAATGCAGCGCGAGCACCGCGCCCTGGTGAAGGCGCTCGAGCGCGGCGACAGCAGCACCGCCGAGCGCATCTGCCGCGAGCAGATCGAGGCGGCGCGCGGCATGGTGCTGTCGGCGATCCTGTCCTCGAGTTCGGTGATGAACCTCGCCCTGGGAAGGAATGCGGGCGCGGAGGCTCCACGGTGAGCGAGATCCCCCAGCTGCAGCAGCTCGCAGAGCGCATCGGCTCGGCCGTGAAGCTCGCGCCGGACGCCATGTCGCGGGAAATCAGGGCGGCGCTGCAGGAAGCCACGCTCGACGCCGGGTGGCTGCCGGCCGAGCGACGGCGCGCCAGCCACGACAACTACGCGCGGCACATGGTCTACGGAGACCCCGACGGCCGCTTCTCGATCCTCTCCATCGTCTGGGACCACGGCCAGAAGAGCCCGATCCACGGCCATTTCTGCTGGTGCGCCGTCGGCGTCTACCAGGGCCGGCTCACCGAAACCTATTACCGGGAAAGCCCGTCGGGCGGTCCGCCGGTGATGATCGGAACCGCCGCCCGCGGACCCGGCAAGCCGAGCTTCGAGCCGGCCGCCGCCGGCATCCACCGCATCGCCAACGACAGCGGCGCCGTCGCGATCTCGCTCCACGTCTACGGCGTCGGCCAGGAAGGCATCGCGGCGGGCGTCAATCGCATCCTCACCTGACATCTCTCGACAAGGCCAGACATCATGAAAGCAGTAGTGCTGAACAAACACGGCGGGCTCGAAGAACTCCGCTACGTGACGGACTTTCCCGATCCGAAGGCGGCCGACGGGCACGTCGTGATCCGCGTGCGCGCGACGTCGTTCAACTACCACGACGTCTTCACCGTGCGCGGCATGCCCGGCATCAAGGTGCCGATGCCGATGATCATCGGCCTCGACCTCGCCGGCGAGATCCTCGAGGTCGGCGCGGGCGTCTCCGGCTGGAAGCCGGGCGACCGCGTGCTGGTCAACCCGCTGAACAAGCAGAAAGGCCTGATGGGTGAGATGATGCACGGCGGGCTCGCCGAGAAATGCCTGGTCGCGGCCGACCAGCTGATCCGCATGCCGGACGGCGTCACCTTCGAGCAGGCCGCTTCCCTTCCCGTCGCCTACGGCACGGCGCACCGCATGATCGTCACGCACGACACCATACAAAAAGGCGAGAAGGTGCTGGTGCTCGGCGCCAGCGGCGGCGTCGGCACCGGCTGCGTGCTGCTCGCGAAAATGCGCGGCGCGGAAGTGATCGCCTGCGCTTCCAGCGCCGACAAGATCCAGCGCCTGAAGGACCTCGGCGCCGACCACGTCATCAACTACAAGGAGACCGATTTCTCCAAATGGGCGGTGGAGAAATACGGCAAGCCGCAGCGCCGTAATTACGAAGGCGGCGTGGACGTCGTCATCAACTTCACCGGCGGCGATACCTGGGCGCCGACGCTGCGCTGCGTGAAGCGCGGCGGCAAGATCCTCGTGTGCGGCGCCACCGCCGGCTACGACCCCAAGGAAGACCTGCGCTACGTCTGGAGCTTCGAACTGAAGATCATCGGCTCGAACAGCTTCTACGACGAGAACCTGAAGGCGCTGATGGACATGATCCAGGCCGGGACGATGAAACCGGTGATCGACGTGGTGCTGCCGCTCGAGAAAGCCGCGGAAGGCCTGCGCCTGATAGAAAATCGCGAGGTCTTCGGGAAAGTGGTCGTAACCCCCTAGAACGAATCAGCCACAGAGAACACAGAGTTCACAGAGAAAACCAGCAACAAGTTAATGCGAGTTTTGAACTCTCTGTGTTCTCTGTGACCTCTGTGGCTAACGTTTTTTGAAGCAAACAATGCCTGTTCCACGACCCGAACCGCGCGGCTATCCCGGCAACCTCGGGCTGCTGTTCGCGGAGCACGCGCAGTCGGACCGCCCGGCGATCATCGACCTGCGGGCGCCGGACCAGCCGCGGCCGGTGAGCTTCCGCGAGCTCGACGCGGCCTGCGACGCCGTCGCGCGCGGGCTCGTCCGGATGGGGCTCAAGCCGGGCGATCGCATCGGGATCATCTCGTTGAACCGCGTCGAATTCGTCATGACGCTGCTGGGCGCGATGCGCGCCGGCGTCGTGCCGGTACCGGTCAACGTCAAGTTGCCCGGGGAGACCGTCGCCACCATCCTGAAGGACGCCGGCGCGCGCCTGGTGTTCGCGGAGCCCGGCTTCAGGCACCTGTGCCCGGCCAGTCTGCCGGCCATCGGATACGACGGCGGCTTCGAGGCGTTCGTCAGCGCGGGGCCGTTCAAGGCGTTCGAACCCGCGCCGGACTCGATCGCGATCCAGCCCTACACCTCCGGCTCGACCGGCCGGCCCAAGGGCGTGCTGCTGACGCATTTCGGCCAGAACTGGAGCCGGCGCATTCTCGCGCACACGCGCGGCACCACGGAAAACGACGTGATCCTGGTGGCGGCGCCGCTGTACCACAAGAACGCGCTGAACGCGATCAAGCAGGGCCTCACCGCCGGCGCGACGCTGCCGATGCTGCCGCAATTCAACGTCGAGCGTTATCTCTCGGCGATCGGCCGCTACCGCTGCACCGTCATCTCCGGCGTGCCGACGATGATGGCGATGCTGCTGCAGCGCAAGGATCTCCTGGCGAAAACAGACACCTCGTCGGTGCGCACCGTCATGATGGGTTCGGCGCCCTCTTCGCCGCAGCTGATCGCCGACGTGCGCGCGCACTTCCCGAAAGCCGAGGCGCTCGTCGTCTACGGCGTCACCGAGGGTGGCCCGGTGCCGCTGGGCCCGCGCCCGGACGGGCGGCCGCGACCGGACGGCTCGCTCGGCGTACCCTACCCCGGCACCGAAGCGAAGCTGGTCGGCGGCCCCGGCCCCGACGAAGGCGAACTGGCGGTGAAGAACCCCGGCATCCTGGCGGGCTACCACAACCTGCCGGAAGAAACCGCGAAGCAGATACGCGACGGCTGGTACTACACCGGCGATGTCTGCCGCCGCGACGCGGAAGGCTGCTACTGGTTCGTCGGGCGCACCGACGACATGTTCGTCTCCGGCGGCGAGAACATCTTCCCCGGCGAGGTCGAAACGATGCTGCTGCGCCACCCGGCGGTGCGCCAGGTGGTCGTGCTGCCGTTCGATCACGAACTGAAGGGCCAGGTGCCGTACGCCTTCGTCGTGGTGAAACCGGGCACGGCGGTGAAGGAAGACGAGATCAAGCAATTCGCGCTGGCGCACGGGCCGGCCTACCAGCATCCCCGGCGCGTGTTCTTCCTGGAACAATTGCCGCTCGCCGGCACCAACAAAGTGGATCGGGAAGCGCTGCGGCGAGTCGCCGCAGCGCTTCCCACTGAATAACGACGAAGGAGAAGACCTTGAGCGAACAACCGGTCGGCATCGACAAGCTGCAGGAACTGATTTCCCGGGGCCCTTTCAACCAGTGGCTGAACTTCACCGTTTCGAAAGCCGACAAGGACGGCGTCGAGATCAGGGCGGCGTGGCGCGAGGAATGGGTGGTGAACCCGGAACGCCGCTACACGCACGGCGGCATCCTCGCCGCGATCGTGGACGTCGCCGCCGACTACGCCATCGCCGCGCAGCTCGGCCGGCCGGTGCCGACCATCGACATTCGCGTGGATTATCACAAGGCGGCGATGCCGGGCGACATCGTCGCCAAAGCCAGGGTCGTGCGCATGGGCAGCCAGTATTCCACCGCGGAAGCCTACCTCTACGACAAGGACGGCGCGCTGGTGGCCAGTGGGCGGGGAACGTACTTCACGGCGCCGCCAAAATAGTGTTAAACGCGGACGCCAGCGGCGCCGCTTTAACTGCGGCCGATCGAACGGACGGAGGCACCGCCGTTCATCGTCCGCACAGTGTAGGATATAACCTGATTTCCTCATGAAAACAGCCAGGAAAACCGCCGCCGCCCCCAAGAAGCGGCTGATCGTCGCCATGACCGGCGCGACCGGCTCGATCTACGGCGTACGCATCCTCGAAGCGCTGCGCGAGATGGGCGGCTGGGAGACGCACCTCGTCGTCTCCGACGCCGGGGCACTCAACGCCTGGTACGACCACAAGCTCTCGCGCAAGGACCTGGCGAAGCTCGCCGACGTGGTGCACAACGTGCGCGACGTCGGCGCCTCGATCGCGAGCGGCTCCTTCGTCACCCACGGCATGGTGGTCGCGCCGTGCTCGATGAAGACGCTCGCCGCCGTGTCGCTCGCCTTCTCCGACAACCTCATATCGCGCGCCGCCGACGTGATCCTCAAGGAGCGCCGGCGGCTGGTGCTGATCGTGCGCGAAGCGCCGCTCAACCTCGCGCACCTGCGCAACATGGTGCAGGTGACCGAGATGGGCGGCGTGATCTTCCCGCCGGTCCCCGCCTTCTACAGCCACGCCAACACCGTGGACGGGCTGGTCAATCACACGGTCGGGCGCGTGCTCGACCTCTTCGGCGTCGAGCACGACCGTATCAAGCGCTGGCAGGGCATCAAGGGCGGCGTTCCCTCGAAGTGAGCCGCCGATGAAGATGGAAAAGCCCGACGTCAGGCACGAGAACTTCCGTCAGTTTCTCGACCGCCTGCGCGCCGAAAAAGAACTGGTCGACCTGCGGCAACCGGTGGACATCCGCCACATCGCCACCCTGGTGGACCAGTCGGAGCAGGCGCTGGTTTTCCACAACGTCATCGGCTACGACATGCCGGTGGTGTCGGGCATCATCCGCTCGCGCAACCGCGCCATCCTCTCGATGGGCTGCAGCACCTACCCGGAGATCGAGCACCGCCTGCAGCAGGGCATCGACCACCCGGTCGCGCCGAAATTCGTGGAGACCGCGCGCTGCAAGGAAGTGATCGAGACCGGCGACGCCGTGGACCTGTTCCGCCTGCCGATACCGATGTCCTCGATCCACGACGGCGGCCCGATGATCACCGCCGGCGTGGTGATCGCGAAGGACCCGGAGTACGGGCTCAACTCCGGCATGTACCGCTTCATGGTGAAGGAGAAGAACCTCACCGGCATCGACATCGTCACACCCAACAACATGCGCTTCTTCGCGCAGCGCGCCTACGAGGCCGGCCAGCCCTGCCCGATCTCGATTTCCATCGGCACGCACCCGTTCGAGATCATGGGGTCGGGCTTCCGCGCGCCGCTGGGCGTGGACGAGATGGCGATCGCCGGCGGCATCCGCGGCGCGGCGGTGGAACTCGCGCAGTGCGAGACCATCGACCTGCCCTGCCTCGCCGACGCGGAGATCGTGCTCGAAGCCGAAATCCTGCCGACCGGCTGGACCCAGCCCGAGGGCCGCTTCGGCGAATTCACGCGCCTGATGGGCGGGCTGCACTGGAACCCGCTGGTGCGGGTGAAAGCCATCACCCGGCGCAAGGATGCGCTCTACTACGCCCTGCACATGCCGTGGGAGAACACCTGGCTCGCCGCGCCCACGCGCTACACCGCGATCCGGCGGGCGCTGAAGAACGCGGGCGTGCAGGTGAAGGACATCAACGTGACGCTCGGCGGCTGCGGCTTCTGGCACGCGGTCGTCTCGATCAGGAAACAGGCAGGGGAAGGCAAGAACGCGCTGCTTGCCGCGCTGACCGCGCAGGACCTGAAGCACGTCGTGATCGTGGACGACGACATCGACGTGTTCGACGCCACCGACGTCGAATGGGCGATCGCCACCCGCGTTCAGGGCGACAAGGACGTCATCGTCATTCCCGGCGCGCGCGCCAAGCCGCTCGACCCCAGCCTCGCCGTCACACCGCCGGGCGTGGTGCCGACCGGCGCCAAGGTCGGCATCGACGCCACCATCGGCGAGGGCATCCCGCGCGAGCGCTTCGAGCGCATCGCCTACGCCTACGCCGACCGCGCGAAGATCGGCGACTACCTCAAGGGCAAATCGGATGCCCCGGCGGGAACGCCGGGACATAACGAGGCGCTCGTCGCGCGCCTCGCCGGCGAAATACTCGAATGGATAGGCAAAGAGCCCCAGTACTACCAGGCAGTTGCCGAGCATTTCGGCCAGCACGATTTCGCCACCGTCGCCCGCGCGCTCGGCAAGCTCCACGCCGACGAGAAGCTGTGGCAGGACCCGCGCGGCCGGCTGTGCGTGCGCGGCTCGGCGTTCGCGGCGAAACCACCAACATCGAGTGACAAGTAACGCGTGACGGGTGACGTGCGGTGCAAAGCGCCGGTATCGCCGCCTCTGACTTACCCCTTCCGACTTCCGCCTTCTGACTTGAACTCTATGCCCGCCCCCTACCACCTGCACTTCGAAAGCTTCAGCAAGCGCCCCGCCCTGTTCCACATCAAGCCGGAAGACTGGGAGGCCGCGGCGAAGCGTCACCGCGCGCTCGCGAAGCGCCTCCGGGTCACCTTCGGCTGGGACGGCGACATCCTCGACGAGGCGCTGAAGACGGCGGACTTCATGATCAACTCGATCCCGCCGAAGGAGCGCTTGCGCGAGCGGGCGCCGAGGTTGAAGTGGCTCCAGACCACCGGCGCGGGCATCGACGGCCTGCTGCCGCTCGACTGGCTGCCGCAGGACGTCCTGCTCACCAACAACACCGGCGCGCACGGGGACAAGGCCGAGGACTCCTGCCTCATGGCGATCTCGCTTTTGAACGCGCGCCTGCCGCAACTGCTCGCGCACCAGCGCAACCACGTGTGGAAGTCCATCTACACCACGCCGGTCATCGGCAAGACGGTCGTCGTCGTCGGCTTCGGCGACCTCGGCCGGGGCGCGGGGCGCGCGGCGAAGAAGCTCGGCGCGAAGGTCATCGCCGTCACCCGCAGCGGCAAGGCCGGCCGGCCCGCCGACCGCGTCGTTGCGTCCGCGAAGATCGACAGCGTGCTGCCGCAGGCCGACTTCCTGGTCGTCACCGCGCCGCTCACGCCGGAGACGCGCAATCTCATCAGCCGCGAGCGGCTCGATCTCCTCAAGCCGGAGACCGGCGTCGTCAACATCGGCCGCTCGCCGGTGATGGACTACGAGGCCCTGCGCGAGAAGCTGGTCAAGGGCGAGCTGGCGGGCGCGGTGCTCGACGTGTTCCAGCCCGAGCCGCTGCCGGCGGACTCGCCCTGGTGGGATACGCCCAATCTCATCGCGCTGCCGCACGTCAGCTGCGACGACCCGCGCTACATCGAGCACCTGCTCGACTTCTGGTTCGAGAACTTCCAGCGCTTCCTGGCGAAGAAGAAGCTCGTCAACCTCATTGATCGCCGGCTCGGCTACTGACGTGAGAGCGGGAAATCGGGAGGGCGGGAGATCGGAAAACCAGATCCCCGCCGTGGGGGAGATGAACGTCGACCACGTCGCGCATTTCGTGCCGCACATCGACGCGGCGAGCGCGGCGCTGGAGCAACTGGGCTTCACGCTGACACCGTTCTCCGCGCAATCGCACCGCCCCGAGCCCGGCGGCCCGCTGGTGCCGGCCGGCAGCGGCAACCGCTGCGTGATGTTCGGCCAGGGCTATCTCGAATTCCTCACGCCCACCGGCGACACGCCGGTCGCGACGCAACTGCGCGCCGCGATCCAGCGCTACGTCGGCGCGCATCTCATTGCGTTCGGCACGTCCGCGCCCGAAGCCGATCATGCGCGCATCGACAAAGCCGGCTTCAATCCCCTGCCCGCGGTCGCATTGCAGCGCCAGATCGGCACCGAAACCGGCGAGGGCACGGCGCGCTTCACGGTGGTGCGGGTGCCGCCCGGCGCGATGGCCGAGGGCCGCATCCAGTTCTGCCAGCACCACACGCCCGAACTGGTCTGGCAACCGCGCTGGACGACGCATCCGAACCGCGCCGCGGGGCTCGCCGGCGTGATCCTGCACGTGGCCGACGCGCAGGAGGCGGCGCAACGCTACGCGCGCTACACCGGGCTGCTCGCGCAGGTCTCCGGCAGCGTGTGGCGGCTGTCCACCGCCCGCGGCTACCTGATATTCGTGGACAAGGACACGCTGCGCCGGCGGCTGGGCATTCCGGCGCCCGCGCTGCCCTGGATCGCCGGCTGCGTGCTGAAGAGCCACGACGTCGCCGCCACCGGCGACTACCTGCGCCGCGCCGGCGTCACCGTCCACGTGCTCGGCAGCCAGCGCCTGCTCGTCAAGCTGCCGCAGGCGGTCGGCGGGATCCTGATCTTCGAGCCACGAAATTCAGGAGTCCTGAATTTCGACTGAGAGAGTCGAATCACGATTCACGAATTACGCCTTTTCACGACAATGGCGATATCACATGCATTTCGATGAAAGTTTTGATGCCGTGGTGGTGGGCTTCGGCCTGGCCGGCGGCATCGCCGCCATCAACGCCGCCGACGCCGGCGCCAAAGTCCTGCTGATCGAGAAATCCGAGGTTCCCGGCGGCCTCTCGATCTGCTCCTACGGCGCGGTGCGCAGCGCGCACGAGCCCGAACCGGCCTTCGCCTACCTCAAGGCCACCAACGGCGGGCGCACGCCGGACGACGTGCTGCGGGTGCTGGCGGAAGGCATGTGCGGGCTCGAGGCCTACGTGCGGGAGCTGGGAAAGATCAACAACGCGGTGATCATGACCTCGTCCGAGGAGAACGCGCTGCGCGAGAAGCAGGGTGATCCTTATCGCCGCCGCATCAGCGGCACTTATCCCCTGCCCGGTACCGAGACTTTCTATCACACGTCGGTCATGGACATCCCGGGCTTCAAGGCGCGCGAAGTCTACCCCTGGGCCAACGGCGCGCCCAACGGCCCCAAGCTGTTCCGGATCGTGCACCAGCACATCGAGAAGCGCGGCATCGAGGTCCGGCTCGCCACGCCGGCGCTGCGGCTGATCGCCGACCCGGCCACGCGCGAAGTGCGCGGCGTGAGGGTCGCGACGAGCGGCGCGGAACGGAACATCGGCGCGCGCAAGGGCGTGATCCTGTCCTGCGGCGGTTTCGAGGGCAACGCCGACATGAAGGTCCAGTTCCTCGAGGGCAACCCGGTGCTCAATGCCGCCGCCCGCACCAACACCGGCGACGGCATCCGCATGGCGCAGGACCTCGGCGCCGCGCTGTGGCACATGTGGCACATCCACGGCGCCTACGGCTTTCGCCACACCGACCCCGCCTATCCTTATGGTATCCGCCTGAAGCGCCATTCCGACTGGTTCCCGGGCGACTCCGACAAGGCGCGCCTCAGGATGGCGTGGATACTGGTGGACCAGCACGGCAAGCGCTTCATGTCGGAGTACCAGCCCTACACGCAGGACACCGCGGTGCGGCCGATGCAGTATTTCGACCCGGTGGCGATGAAATTCACGCGCAACCCCGCTTTCATGATCTGCGACGAGGACGGGCGCAGGATGTACGCGCTGGGCAAGGCGACCTCCAACGACAAGGGCATGCGCTACGACTGGAGCGAGGACAATCTGCGGGAAGTCGAGCTGGGAATATTGAAGCGCGCCGATACGCTGGAAGGACTGGCCGCCGCGCTGGGCATCGATGCCGCCACGCTCGTCGCGAGCGTGTCGCGCTGGAACGACCTGTGCGCGCGCGGCAAGGACGAAGACCACGGGCGACCCGGCGGCACCATGACGAAAGTCGCGAACCCGCCCTTCTACGGCGCGCCGGTGTGGGCGACGATGTCCAACACCCAGGGCGGCCCGGTGCACGACGCGCAGTCGCGCATCATCGACGTCTGGGGAAAACCGATCCCGCGCCTCTACGCCGCCGGCGAACTGGGCAGTTCCTTCGGCCACCTCTACCTGTCCGGCGGCAACATCGCCGAATGCGTCGTCACCGGCCGCGTCGCCGGCCGCCACGTCGCCGGACTCGCGCCCTGGAACAGATCGTAGAGACCCCCCGCAACGTCCCGCTCTTGCGAGGACAGTAATGCCTGCGTTGGATGACATCCCTCGTCCGGTCGAACCAGTGTGGGGTTGCGTGGCCCATAAGTAACGCACGAGCCGATCTCCGTGTCGGCGAGTAGCCGATCGTTTTTAATGCTCATGACCGGTAACGCATTGATCGGCTTGAGGTATGACACGACCGGGGGCAGAATGGCGCTTTGCAAACCGCCCATTTTGTCAACCAATTCACGTTAGAGCGCAGGATGAGCGAACGCCAAGGCACCATCAGCGATCTGAAAGCAATTCTGTGGCTCATTTTTGCCCTAGTTTTGTTCTGGTTTGGCTACCACCTGCCTCTCTTTCCGAGCACTCTTTATGGTTGGCTCGCAGCTTTCGGATCTTTGGTGATATTTGTGATCGCCGGAGCACTTCTCGTTCCGGCACTTTCGTACGCCGAAAGCAAGTCAAATGCTCAAAAAGCATGGAAAGTGCTGGGCGCGGTGCTTGCATGTACTCTAGGCGTGGGAGTCTTCGTGGCTGAGTACGTTTGGCGAGACTTCATATCGCAGAACTTCACTAGCATCTTTCGCTGGTGATGCGCTCTAACTCTAGGTGGTGCGGACGGGCAATGGGCGCCATGGCCTTAGGAAAGACGGCGCCTGCCCGCCGCACACCAGGACGTTAAATCGTTCTATTTGAATTTCTTGGCGTCTTGGCGGTTCAATCCCGCTTTTTACAGTTCTGCTTTTATTCCTGCGGTTTTCACGATCTTCGCGTAACGCGGAATGTCCGCCTTGATGGTCGCGACGAATTGCTCGGCCGTGCCGCCGATGGCCTCGTAGCCGAGCGCGTCGAGCCGCTGGTTCACGTCGGCCGACTTGAGGCCCGCCGCGATCACGCCATTCAGCCGCGACACAATCGCCGCCGGCACGCCGGCCGGCCCGACGACGCCGAACCACGGCTCGATCTGGTAGCCGGCGAGTCCCGACTCGGCGATGGTCGGAATACCCGGCGCCGAGACGAGGCGCTTCGAGCCGGTGACGGCGATGAGGCGCAGCCGCCCGCCCTTCGCCAGCCCCTGGATCAGCGACAGGTCCGCGAACATCATGTCGACTTGCCCGCTGACGACGTCGGAGAGCGCCGGCGCCGTGCCCTTGTACGACACGTGCAGGATGCGGGCGCCGGAGAGCGAGTTGAACAGCTCGGCGCACAGGCTCGACATGCTGCCGGTGCCGGAGGAAGCGTAGCTGAGATAGCCGGCCTTGCGCCTCGCGAGCGCGATCAGCTCCTTCGCGCTCTTCGCCGGCACGGTCGGGTTCACGCCGACCGCGTACGGCACGTGGGCGACGTTGATGACCGGGGTAAAGTCCTTCACCGGGTCGTACGGCAGCTTCGCGTACAGCGCGGGCGCGACCGTCATGTTGCTCGAGCCGCCCATGGACAGGGTGTAGCCGTCGCCGGGCGCCTTGGCGGCGACGTCGAGGCCGATGGTGCCGCCGGCCCCGCCGCGGTTCTCCACCACCACGGCCTGCCCGAGCTGCTCGGTGATCTTCTGCCCCACCAGGCGGCCGAGGATGTCGTTGGGACCGGCCGGGGCAAAAGGAACAATCAACCGGATCGGTTTGGTCGGATAAACACCCTGCGCACGCACCATTGTGGGATGGGAAACCGCCAGCGCGCCCCAAATCAGGCAGGCGGCCGCGGCGATCGGGTATGGGTTTCTCATGACATTCGCTCGCATGAGTGATCAAAAGCAAACGGCATGCCGGGTGTGGCCGGCATGCCGTCGGAACCGGTGCCCCTATGTTACTTCAGGGTGATGTTCGCGGCCTTGATGACCTTTTTGTACTTGTCCAGCTCGCCCACCATGAGCCTGGTCAACTCCGCCGGCGTGGTGGTCACCGGGTCGGCGCCGTTGCGCTCGAACGGCTCCTTCATCTCGGGCGATTTCGCGATCGCGGTCAGCTCGACGTAGAGCTTCTTCAGCACCGGCGCGGGCGTGCCCTTGGGCGCGAAAAAGCCGAGCCACAGCGAGACCTCGAAGCCGGGGAAGCCGGACTCGGCCACCGACGGCACGCCGGGCAGCGCGGAAGACCGCTTGGCGGTCCCGACGGCGATCGCGTTCAGCCTGCCCGCCTTGGCGTGCGGCAGCACCGCCGGCATGCTGCCGAACAGCGCCTGCACCTGCCCGCCCATGGTGGCCGTGCCGGCCGGGCCGTTGCCGTTGTAGGGCACGTGCACGACGTCGATGCCGGCCGCGAGCTTCAGCATTTCCATCGCGATCTGCGTGGTCGTGCCCGCCCCTGCCGAGGCGTAGTTCAGCTTGCCCGGCTGCGACTTGGCGAGCGCGATGAAATCCTTCAGCGTCTTCGCCTTCACGCCCGGGTGCAGCACCAGCAGGTACGGGGTGCTCGCCACCAGCGTGATCGGGTCGAAATCCTTGACCGGGTCGTACTTGACGGTGGGGAAGATCGCCGGCGCGATGACGTGCGTGCTGGTCGTGCCCATGGTGAGCGTGTAGCCGTCGGCGGGCGACTTGGCCGCGATGTCGGTGCCGATGGTGCCGCCGGCCCCGCCGCGGTTGTCGACGACCACCTGTTGCCCGACGCGCTCGCCGAGTTTCTGCCCGACCAGGCGCGCGACGATGTCGGTGGATCCGCCCGGCGGGAACGCCACGATCAGGCGGATCGGCTTGGTCGGATAAGCGCCCTGGGCGAACGCGGTCAACGGCGAGGCGGCAAGCACCGCGCCGACCGCCAGGAATAGTGTCGTTTTTTTCATGTTCCCCTCCGGTTATGAGGGGCGCCGCGCCCCTGCGCAGCCACCCCTGACTGGAGGGGCATTCTACTAGAGCGGGCGGGGCCGGTCTAAGGCCACCCGGCGGCCGCAGCGCGCCGCGACCTCCGACAGGACAGTGGCAAGTTTTAACACTGGGTGCGTCGGTCGCTTGCGCGCATCGGGGGTCGCATCCCCGGGAAAACCCCGGGGCCCCTGCTCCACCCCGCTGCGCGCTACTCGACTTGCACCGCGCCGGCCTTGATGAGGTCGGTGAGACGAGCCGCCTGGGACTTGATGAAGGCGTCGAACTTTTCCGCCGAACCGCCCTCGATTTCCAGGCCGAGCTGGTCGAGGCGCTGCTTCGCGTCCGGCTGGGCCAGCGCCTTGTTCACCTCGCGGTTCAGCTTCTCCAGGATCGGGCGCGGGGTCTTCGCCGGCGCCGACATGCCGAACCACACGATCGCCTCAGCATTCTTTATACCCTGCTCCTCCAGCGTCGGGATCTGCGGCATCACCGGCGTGCGCTTCTTCGCCTGTACCGCCAGCACCTTGATGCGGCCGGCCTTGATCTGGGACTCGGCGGACACCGTGGTGGTGCTCAACAGCTGGATCTGGCCGCCGACCATGTCGATCAGCGGCTGCACCGTGCCCTTGTACGGCACGTGCGTCACCTTGATGCCGGTCGAGAGCGCGAACACCGCCAGCGCGATGTGCGGGCCGCTGCCCATGCCCGACGAAGCCCAGCTGATCTTGCCGGGGTTCGCGCGGCCGTAATCCACCACCTCCTTCGCCGTCTTCGGCGGGAAGGAAAGACTCGCCATGACGTAGAACGGCGTGTAGCCCATCCACACGATCGGCGTGAAATCGCTCATCTTGTAGGTCGGGTTCTTGCGCAGCAGGATGTTGTTCACGCTGGGCCCGGGATTGGTCAGGAGCAGCGTGTAGCCGTCCGGGTTGGCCCGCGCCACCGTTTCCGCCCCGACGATGCCGCCCGCGCCGGGACGGTTGTCGATGATGAACTGCTGGCCGAGCGACTCGGACAGCTTGCCGGCGACGAGGCGGCCGATGATGTCGTTCGAGGCCCCGGGCGTGAACGGTATCACCCAGCGCACCGGCCGGCTCGGGTAATCCTTCGCCGCGTCCTGCGCCAACGCCGGCGTCATGGCCGTCAAACCTGCCACCAGTAATACTGATGCGATCTTCATCAAACTCTCCTCCTGTTTATCCCGTCACTCGTCACCCGTCACTCGTCACCCGTCACTCGTCACTCGTCACTATTTTTGAAGCGCCTCGGGATTGATCACGTTGAACGGCTTGCCGGCGATAAACGCCAGTATCTGGTCGAACGCCGCACCGAAGATGCGCTCGTAGCCTGCGCGCTCGACGTAGCCCAAGTGGGGCGTGCACACGACGTTGGGCATCTTGAGCAGCGGGTTGTCGGGATTCAGCATCGGTTCCTCCTCGTACACGTCCACCGCGGCCATGCCGGGCCGGCCGGCCTTCAGCGCGGCGACGAGCGCGCCCGGCTCGATCAGGCCGGCGCGGCTGGTGTTGACGATGAGGGAGCCCGGCTTCATGCGCGCGAGATCGGCCGCGGTAACGAGGCCGCGCGTCTCCGGCGTCAGGCGCACGTGCAACGTCAGCACGTCGGAGCGCTCGAGCAGGTCCTCCTTGGAAGCGGCAAACGCAACCCCGTCGGCACGCG
>CAZOQY010000017.1:0-7697 GCA_964581835.1 uncultured Streptomycetaceae bacterium
CCGCCGCGTCGTACGGCTGGCCGCGCTCCTTGCGCAGCAGGTAGTCCACCACCGCGGGCGGCCGCGGCAGGCTGCCGACGTGCGTGGTGAGTATTCGGTCGCTGCTGCGTTTCATGCCATCGCCTCGCCGAAGATCGTGACGAGATACGGATGACGGGATTCCCCGCTGCGCGGGAGTCTCGTCACTCGTCACCCGTCACTCGTCACCCGCTCAGGGCTTGATCCCCAGCAGCTTCGCCGCCGTGCCCCCCAGCATCGCGATCTTCTCTTCGTCGGTGAAATCCGGCGCGTTGAGGATGTGGTCCACCGACTGGCTCTGCCACGGGATCGGGTGGTCGGTGCCGATGACCAGGCGGTCCGGGCCGACTTCCGCCGCGAGGTGGCGCAGCGCTTCCGACGTGAACACCAGCGTGTCGTAGTACATATCGCGCAGGTACTCGGTCGGCTTCTTCTTCAGCTTCACGCCGGTGTCCATCTCCGGCGCAACGCGCAGGCAGTTGTCCGAACGCGGGGCGTAGGACGGCAGAAAGCCGCCGCCGTGCGCCGAGCAGATCTTCAGACCCGGGAAGCGGTCGAGCGTGCCCTCGAAAATCAGGTGCGAGAGCGCGATGGTGGTGTCGAGCGGATTGCCGATGGTGTTCTCGAGCCAGCCGTTGCCCTTCAGCCGGTTCTTGAGGTCCGGCGTGCTCTGCGGATGGATGAAGATCAGCACGCCCAGTTCCTCGGCCTTGGCCCAGAACGGATGGAACGCCGGGTCGGAGAATTCCCGGCCGGCGACGCTCGCGCCCACCGCCGCGCCGCGCAGCCCCTGCTTCTTCACGCCGTCCACGAGCTGCTGCACCGCCAGGTCGGGGTACTGCAGCGCCACCGACGCGAACGCGACGAAGCGGTCCGGCCAGGTCGCGCAGAAGCCGGCGAGCCTCTCGTTCTGGATGCGAATCACCTCGGTGACGACATCGCGCTCCGCCTTGTACCACTGCGGGTTGATGCTGATCGCCTCGACGTCGATGCCCTGTTCGTCCATCTCGCGGATGCGGCGCTCGCCCACTTCGCCGATGCCCGGCCCGCGCTGATCCTCGAGCTTCAAACCCAGCAGCTTCAGCGCCTCCGGGATCACGCAATGGGCGTGTACGTCGATGGTCTTCACGCGGCGGCCTTTCACCACCACCTGGCGCCGGCGCCCGCCCGCCTGTCCCTGCGCCTCGTTGGTCGCGTGGCAACCGGTGAATACCATGCCGGCGTCGACGCCGGTCGCGTGCCTGCCCGAATCTTCGTGTGCGGCCATTTCCTCTCCCCTCCGTGGTTGGTCGCGCGATTATGGCACGGGGGCGGCGGGGCCGTCTGAAGGCGAAAGGCGGAAGTCGAAAGACGAAAGGAAACCCGCAAACCACGCCTCGCCCAAAGAGACCCCAGTACTCAACGCGATTTCTTTCTGCTAGACTGGAGGCTCTTCAATTTCGAAAGGAGGTGATCCTGTGAGAGACCTTGAAGGCAGTACCGGATTGCACGGCTCGAGCATCGGATCAACCCGCAAACTGAGGATGTTCGGCCGGCGCTAACGCCGGCGTGCCTTGGCAAGTCGGACGCCCCGCGGACCTCGTGTCCCCGGGGCGTCTTCTTTTTTGAAGGCGAATTCCGCCTTTTGCCTTTCGCCTTTCGCCTTTCGCCTTTAGATCAGGCCCAGTCGGCCGACAAGCCCGGCTGCCGCGCCATCCAGTCCGACATCATCGCGCGCGAACGTTCTGCATGTGGACACGCCTTGATTCCCCAACCCGCATCCTTCATCCTTCATCACTCGGCAGCCCTCGATGACCACCATGCGGATCGCGATCGACGTCGTGCGTGTCCTGAGCCCCAGCGCCGTCCACTCGTCGCTGGAGGCGATCGTCGCGGCCCACCGCGGCCGCGGCGGCACGGACGTGCGGCTCACGTTCGAAACCGCGCCCACGCTGGTGAAGCGCGTGGCGGCGGACATCGAGGTGGACGTGCTCATCGCCCCGCCCGGGGTCATGGACGAGCTGGTCGCGATGGGCAAGGCGGCGGCGGACGGCCGCTTCCATCTCGGCCGCGCCGGCGTGGGCGTCTGCGTGCGCGCCGACCAGCCGCTGCCGGACGTCTCGAGCACGGAAGCGCTGAAGCGTGCCGTGCTGGCGGCTGACGCGGTGTTCCACACCCAGGCTTCGAGCGGAACCTACGTCGCCCAACTGCTGGAGCGCCTCGGCCTCGCCGCGCAGATCCGGGCGAGGATCCGCTCGTACCACGACGCCCAGGAAACGTTCTCGAGCCAGCTGGCGAGCAGGGGCCGCGACATCGGCTTCGGCGGCCTGCCCGAGATCCGGCGCTGGCACGACCGCGGCCTGCGGCTCGTCGCGCCGCTGCCGGACGACGTGCAGAATTACACCGCTTACCTCGCCGCGATGGCGCTCAACCCGCCCAACCGCGACGGCGCCCGCGCGTTCCTTGCGTTCCTGGCGAGCGCCGAGGCGAAGGCGATACTCGTCGCCAACGGCATCGATTGAGCTGTCCGCCAGGGACCGAAATGAACATGCTGACCGCAACCGAGAAACGCAAAAGGCTCCGCACCATCCTGGCCGGGCAAAAACTCACGTCGCCGGCGACGGTGTTCGACGCGCTGTCGGCTCGCGTCGCCGAGTCGGTCGGCTACGAGACCGGCATCCTGTCCGGCTCCGTGTGCTCGGCGACGATGCTCGCAGCACCCGACATGACGCTGCAGACGCTGACCGAGTTCGCCGACCAGATCCGCCGCGTCACGCGCGCGAGCGACTTGAGCATCTTCGTCGACGCCGACCAGGGTTATGGCAACGCGCTGAACGCGATGCGCACCGTCGAGGAGCTGGAGCACGCGGGGCTGGCGGGGCTGGCGATCGAGGACCTCGACATGCCGCCGCGCTTCGGCGCCGGCGGCAAGGACGAACTCATTTCGATCGAAGAGATGACCGGCAAGCTGCGCGCGGCGCTGTCCGCCCGGCGCGACCCCGAGCTGCTGATCGCGGCGCGCACCGCCTCGGTCAGGATCGAGAAGATCGAGAACGTGGTCACGCGCGTGCGCGCCTACGCGTCGACGGGGGTGGACGCCGTCTTCATCACCGGGCTGCAGACGCTGGAGCAGCTCGACGCGGTGCGCGCGGCCATCAGGCTGCCGATCATCGTCGGCACCGCCCTGCACCTGAAACGCGAAGACCTCGCCGCGCGCGGCGTGCGCTTCTGCCTGCAGGGCCACGGCGCGGTCGCCGGCACCGCCAAGGCGCTGCGCGACATCTATTCGCACATGTATAACGGCGGCTCCCCCGCCGACCTCAAGGCGAAGTTCGCCACCGCGGAGGAAATGGACAAACTGCTCGGGACGGAAAGCTACGCGCGCCTGCGGGAGGAATTTCTGCAGTAAGGCAAGGCGAAAGTCGGAAGTCGAAAGGCGGAAGGAAGAGCCGAACCGTCAGGCAATGCCTGTTCCGGCGTTCACCTTCACTGGGCCTTGATGCCCGCTTCCCGGATCAGTTTCCCCATGCGGGTCATCTCGGACTTGAGCGTCGCGGCCAGCTGTTCCGGCGTGCTGCCCGCCGACTCCAGTCCCGAGGCGAACAGCCTGTCCCTCACCTCCTGCTGGTTCAACACGCGCGCGACTTCCTGGTTCAGTCGCCTGACGATCGCGGCTGGCGTTCGGGCCGGGGCGAACAGCGCGTAGATCGAAACCGATTCGTAGCCGGGCAGTCCGGACGCCGCGATCGTCGGCAGGTCGGGAGCGAGCCGGGACGGCTCGGCGCTGGTCACCGCCAGCGCCCGCAACCGCCCCGTCTTCAGGTGCGGCGTCACCGTCGCGGCGGGAACGAACATCATCTGGATCTCGTTGCCGATCAGCGCGTTGATGGCGGCGCCGCTCGCCTTGTACGAGATGCGCACGATGCTGACGCCGGCCATGGCCTTGAACAATTCCGCCGCGAGGTGGTTCGGCGCGCCGGTGCCCGAGGCGCCGTAGTTGAGCGCGCCCGGCCGGGCCTTCGCCAATGCGATCAGCTCCTTCACCGAGTTCGCGGCCACGCCGGGATGCACGGACAACACGTTGGGCGAGCGGTTGGTCAGCGAGATCGGCGCAAAATCCCGGACCGGGTCGTACGGCGCTTTCTGCAGCAGCGGCCCGGTCCAGAAGGTGCTGCCGAAAAACAGCAAGGTGTAGCCGTCGGGCGGCGCCTTGGAAACGATCTCGCCCGGGATCACGCCGCTCGCGCGGTTGTCCACCACGATGGTCTGGCCGAGATTCGCGGACAGCGAAGGGCCGATGATCCGCGCGGCGAGATCGAGTCCGCCGCCGACCCCGGAAGTGACCACGCGGATCGGCCTCTCGGGAAACGACTGGGCGCCGACCGGGCCGGCGCCCGACGTGAGCATGCCCAGCGAAAACAGTCCTGCAACGCGCGCTATCCGCACGGCTCCTCTCCGATTGAACTCCGCCCGGATCGCTGCCGGGCGGAACCACACACTCGCCTGCTACGACTTCGGCGCAGTCGTATAGTTGGTGTACTCGGCAAGATTGTGCGGGTTGTTGCTTTCCCGGCCCTCGACGCGCGGCTTGTAGTCGACGCGCATGTTCTTGACGGTCTTGTCGATCGACTCGACCTGCAGGATCTCGAGGATCTCCGGGCTGCTGCTCTCGAACCAGTACTGCACGCCGCGCGGCACCATCACGCCCTCGTTCGGGCCCACTTCGGCGACCAGCACGTCGCCTTCTCCGTAGAACTTCGCGCGCCCCTTCAACACCATCCAGAAGCCGTCCTGCGCCGTGTGGGCGTGCATGTTGTTCTCGCCACCCCTGGCGATGACCTGCACGGAGGCGTACATGATGTCGCTGCGGCACAGCCGCGCGATGGTCTTGTCCTTGGTGATCTCCGGCCTGGTGTACTTGAATGCAACCGGCTCCGTCAGCTGCGCGCCTGCGGGCATAAAGCCTCCTCTCGCCTGAATTCGACCGGGACTAGTGTAACGCCATTTCCAGGCATCGCCGCCGCCCGACCAAGCAGTGGACTTCCGTCACTTGTCCCTCAGCGGGTCGTAGCCGCGCTCGATCCGCGCGCCATCGTTGCGCATGCGGTCGAAAATGCGCGCGCTGAAGCCGTCGTCCGGGGTGCTGTTGCCGCGCAGGACGTCGCCCACCAGGCCGTAGACGGTGTAGCGGTCGCGCAGCCGCGGGTCGGCGGCGGTTTCTTCGAGCGCGGCCTTCGCTTCGCCCGGCGCGAGCTGACCATCGAGCAGCAGGGAAACCTTGAGCGACACGGCTACCACCTCCGGTTGCGTTGAACGTCGAGCACCGGTTCGAGGCGCCTGGCGATGAATTCGCGCGCCCGGAAGATGCGGGTGCGCACCGTGCCGATGGGAATGCCGAGCATCCCGGCGATTTCGGCGTAGGGCTTGCCTTCGACCTCGTACAGCATCAGGGCCTCGGCCAACTCGGGCTGCAGTTTCGCGAGCGCGCGCTGCACGGTTTCGGCGATCTGCTTGGCGATGAGCACGCGCTCGGGATCCTCGGCGTCGGAAACGCCCGGCTCGAAGGCCATCGCCCGCTCCTCGGGCGCGTCGTCACCGAGCAGCACGTCACCCGGCTCCCGCTTGAGGTGATTGAGCGCGGTGTTGGTGGCGATGCGGTAGAGCCAGCTGTAGAAGGCCGAATCGCCCCGGAACGAGGCCAGCCCGCGGTAGGCGCGGATGAAGGTTTCCTGGACCACGTCCTCGACGTCGCCCGCCGCTCGCAGGTAGCGCGCCACGTGCCGCGCGATGCGGCGCTGGTACTTGACGACCAGCGCCTCGAAAGCCCTGGCGTCGCCCGCCTGGGCGAGCCGCACGAGTTCCGCGTCCTGGTCCGTTTCCGCCATCGGGCGCCCAGCATACGCAAGGCCGCCCGGCGGCGCAATCGCGCCCGCGGCGGGCGCCGGGCGGCCTACGCCGACCGCTTGTCGCGCTCGATCGCCGCATAAGCGCTGTGGTTGTGGATCGACTCGAAATTCTCGCTGGCGACGCGGTAAGCCGCCACGCGCGGATCGCGCTCCAGCTCGACCGCGACGTCGCGTACCAGGTCCTCGACGAATTTCGGGTTGTCGTAGGCGCGCTCGGTGACGACTTTCTCGTCCGGGCGCTTCAAGAGCCCGTACAGCTCGCACGAGGCCGCGCGCTCGGCGATCGCGATGAGGTCCTCGGGGGCAAGCGGCGCCGAAAGTTCGGCCGAAATCGTCACTGTGGAGCGCTGGTTGTGCGCGCCGTATTCCGAGATCTCTTTCGAGCACGGGCACAGGCTCGTCACCGGCACCTCCACCTCGACGGTCAGGACCGGGGCGCCGGCGCCGCCCGAGGCGCGCAGGCACACGTCGTAATCCATCAGGCTCTCCACGCCCGAAGCCGGCGCGCGCTTCATCATGAAGTAGGGAAAGCGCAACGCCACCGCCCCTTCCCGCGCATCGAGCCGTCGCAGCATGGCTCGCAACAGGCCCGGCAGCGACGCCACGCCGATCCCGCCTTCGTGCGCCTGCAGCACCTCCAGGAAACGCGACATGTGCGTGCCCTTGGCCGCCGCGGGCAGGGCGACCGCCATGTCCACCGTGGCGACGGTGGGCGTCATCGCGCCGCCGGTTGCCGCGACGTGGATGGGGTGGCGCAGTCCGCGGATGCCCACGCGGTCGATCGCAACGGCGCGGTGATCGGTCAAGGACTGGATGTCGGGCAAAAGCAGGCGTTCTGGCGCATTCATCGCGATGGATCCTCGGTTCCTGTCGGCAGGTGACGCGGGAATGACCCGGCGCGGCCGGCCCGGTTCAATCTTTTTTTGGGGGCGGCACGCAAGAAAAACTGAAACCGGGCCGGGCGGCGGCGGGTCAGACGCCGCAGTGATGCAATGGTGCGTCACCCCTCAACATCAACCATCAAAGAAAGATACTCATATGAAATCGCTCCCCCGTATCATCGCCGGCGCCGTTCTGGCCGTCGCTACCTCGGTTGCGGCCGCGGCCGACATCGTCGACACGGCGGTCTCCGCCGGCCAGTTCAAGACCCTGGTCAAGGCCGTGCAGGAAGCCGGGCTCGTCGAAACGCTGAAGGGCAAGGGCCCGTTCACGGTGTTCGCGCCCACCGACGAGGCGTTCGCCAAGCTGCCGGCCGGCACGCTCGACGCGCTGCTGAAGGACAAGCAGAAGCTCGCCGCGATCCTCACCTACCACGTCGTGCCGGGCAAGGTGATGGCGGCGCAGGTCAAGCCGGGCCAGGTGAAGACCGTGCAGGGTCAGTCGCTCACCGTCACCGCGAAGAGCGGCGCCGTCATGGTGGACAACGCGAAGGTCGTGAAGACCGACATCGCCGCCGACAACGGCGTGATCCACGTCATCGACACCGTCGTCCTGCCGAAATAAGTTTGTTGGGGCAGTTGGTTGTAGCAGTGGTTGTTGCAGCACCCCGCCCGGCTTTCTCCCCGCCGGGCGGGTTTTCACGCGTTCGCCGTCAGGGTTGCTGCCGGCAATGCGTCTCGCGCGCGAACGCGGTCACCACGGCCACGGCCACGAGCCAGACGAGCATCAGCGCGAAACCGCCGCGATAGGCCGCGAATGAATAGACGCGCAGGCCGGCCTCGAGGCCGCCGTCCCACGCACGGTCGAGCACCCAGCCCACCGCCGGCTGCATCAGCATGCCGCCGACCATGTTGC
>CAZOQY010000017.1:7797-14020 GCA_964581835.1 uncultured Streptomycetaceae bacterium
CGGTCGAGCACCCAGCCCACCGCCGGCTGCATCAGCATGCCGCCGACCATGTTGCCCATGTTGACGACGCCGCCGGTGGTGCCGGCGAGCGCCGCGGGCGCGGACTCCTTGCCCCAGGCGTAGCCGATCATGATGATCCCCGAGGCCAGTCCGGCCGCGGCGAGGAGCGCGACAAGCAGCGCCAGCGGCAGTCCCGGCACGAGCAGCACCACGAACCACGCCAGCGTCGCGACGGCCGCGCCCGCGAAATACAGCGGCTTGCGCGCTTTCATCCGGTCCGACAGCGCGCCCGCGAGCGGCCCGCCCACGCCCCACGCCAGCAGCGTGAGCGAGCACAGGCCCGCCGCCGCCGCGGTCGTCAGCCCGTAGTGAGTGGTCAGGAACGGCACCCCCCACAACCCGGCGAAAGTCAGCACCGGGCCCGACACGCCGCCGTTCATGACGCAGACCAGCAGCACGTTGCGGCTGGCGAGCACGCGCGCGAGCCCGCCCGTCATCGAGTGCGCCGGCGCGTCGTGACGCGCCGCCGGCAGGTAGCTCGCGTAACCGCGCGCCTGCGGGTCGTCGCGCACCAGCATCCAGATGGCGACGGCGAGCGCCGCGGTAGCAGCCGCCGCGGCAAGCATCACGCCGCGCCAGCCGAAAAGATCGGCGAGCCAGCGCAGCGGCGCGCCGGCGCTGACCGCGCCGACCATGCCGGTGCCGAGCGCGAATCCCGCCACCAGCGCGAAGCGCGACGGGTGGAACCAGTGCGTGGACAGCTTCATCATCGCCACGAAGGCGACGCCGACCGACGCGCCGATCAGGAGCCGCCCCGCCCCGACCAGCGCAAACGCTTCCGTTCCGGCGAACAGCAGCGCGCCCGCCGCCGCGCCGGCCGCGCCCAGCGTCAGAATGCGCCGCGGGCCGTAGCGGTCCACCAGCATGCCGGTCGGCACCTGGATGGCGACGTAGCTGTAGAAATAAAGCGCCGAGAGATTGCCGAGTGCCGCCGCGCTCAGTTCGAACTCCGCCGCCAGCTCGCGCGTGATGACTGCCGGCGCGACGCGATGGAAGAACCCCACCAGGTACAGCGCGGCGCCGAGACCCCAGACCGTGAAGGCGAGCGAGAGTGGCGGGAATGGACGCATGGCTGAAGGCGAAAGGCGGAAGGAGTTCCCCGGCGTTCGCCGGGACTTCTCGTCACTTCCGTTCTCGCGCGCGATTGCGCGCGAGAACGATGTCGGTGTTGGTGACGTAGAGCAGGTGCCCGATCTTGCGCACGTAATGGTCTTCGTACGGATCGAGCGGGCCGTCGGCCCAGGCGATGCGCCACAGGTGCTCGATCAGCCGCACCCGCTCCGGCTGGCCCATGTCGCGCTTCACCACCGCCACCGGCCCGAAATACGAAGTCATCTGCCGCGCCTTCTCGCGCCCCTCGGCCAGCATCGCGGCAGCAGCCTCGGGTGACAGCCCGAAGAGATCCGATAATCCCGCCTGCGCCGCGGCATGTTCCGCCCCGTCCTCGCGCAGGTCCACCCGGCTCGCCTCGTGCAGCAGACTCGCCACCGCGACCTGCAGGTGCCGCCGCTCGTGCCCGGGTAGCGAGCGCGAAACGCCGTCATCGAACAGGGATTTCAGCGCCTTGAGCATCTCGTCACTCGTCACCCAGGTCAATCGCGCGCTTCTCTGCGATTGACCGGACGACGGCCTCGGTCGCCTCGACCCCCTCCAGCATCTGCTGCGGGGTGACCGGGAACGGCGCGCCGCCTGCCACCGCCTGCGCGAACGCCTCGAGCTCGAGGCGCAGGGCGTCCACGCGCTCGAAGGCGAGCCGCTGCGGTTCCCGGTCCGGCCGGCGCACCACGAGCTCGACGTCCTCCAGCGCCTCAGCCGAGCCGTTGCGGCCGAACACGTGCACGCGCCAGAACTGCGGGGTCGAGCGCACGCCGCACAGCACGCCGCTGCCGCCGTTGGCGAATTCGAGGAAAACCGACAGTGCGTCCCGGGGATCCGCGCTCGACGCGCGCGCGACGAGGCGCGCGTGCACGCTGCGCGCGCGGCCGGCCAGGCTCACGAAGGAATCGAGCACGTGCACGCCGGTGGCCGTCAGCCCGCCGGCCGGCGACTCGGCGTCGTCCCCGCGCCAGCCGGTGTAGTAGCGGGCGGTGGTCTCGTTGCTGAAGTGGCCCTCCATATGGAGGATCTCGCCCAGCTCGCCGCCCGCCACGAGGCGCCCGAGCTCGCGCATCGACGGCCAGAAGCGCTTGTTGTAGCCCAGCCCCAGCGGCACGCCGGCGCGCCGGCACGCCTCGACCGAGCGTTCGGCGTCCGCGAGCGCGAGCGCGAGCGGCTTCTCGCAGAACACCGGCTTGCCCGCGCCCGCCGCGGCAACGATCTGCTCCGTGTGCAGCGAGTGCGGCGTGGTCAACACCACCGCCTGCACGCGCCTGTCGGCCAGCATGCGGCCGAAGTCGGTGGACAGTTCGAGCGCGTGCTGGCCGGCGAATTCCCGCGCCTCCTCGGGCCGCCTTACCACCGCGTGCGTGAATTGCAGGTGCGGGCTCCTGCCCTGCACCGACTGGACCAGGTTTTTGCCCCAGCGGCCCAGGCCGACGATCGCTGCCTTGATCATCGGTTCACTTCGAAATGACCTTGTGCAGGGTGTGTTGCCGGTTGCGCGTGTACGGCCTCACCTCACCCGGCCAGCGTCCCGCCTCTACGGCCGCAATCCAGGCCGGCGTGGTCAGCACGTCCGGGTTCGCAAGCTCGACCATGCAGGCGTAGCGCGGGCGCCCCTGCGCCTCCGGCGCGATCGTCTTGGTCTCTCCGCCGATGGTTACGCGCAGCGTGTCGAGCTTCGCGCGCGACACCGCCACCACGCCCGGCACTTTGCGCAGGTGCGGCACGTGCTCGGTGTCGTAGACCTCGTTGAACAGCGTCTCCTTGTCCGCGTCGACATCCATCGACGCGGTGAACAGCCAGTTGCCTTCGATTGCCATGCCGCGCACCCCCTCCGGTCCGTGCAAATGTGGAGTAGCATCCTAGCAGGAATGGTCGAATGAGGACCTGCTGGGCACGCGTACAGCGTCTCAGGTACTGCGTCGCAGATGAAACGTCTCAGATGAGACGTCGCAGATAAAGCGCAGCGAAAGAAACGCCTTGCCTGAGACGCAGTATCTGAGACGTAGTATCTGAGACGCAGTACCTGAGACGCCGTCACTCATCAGTCGATGCGAAGCATCTCGAAAGAAGACCTCGCCACCCTCCCCATCCGCCGCTACGAAGGGAAGGTGAGCCTGGTGGAAACGCCGCAGGCGCTGGAAGCGGCGCGGGCGGACCTGCGGCAGGAGCGCGTGGTGGGCCTCGATACGGAGACGCGGCCGTCGTTCAGGAAAGGCGAGGTCTACCTGCCCTGTCTCGTCCAGGCCGCCACGGCCAACGCGGTGTACCTGTTCCAGCTCTCCCGCCTCGAAGTGTTTCCCGCGCTCGTCGAACTGCTGGCGGCGCCGGGCATCGTCAAGACCGGCGTGGGCCTCGCGCACGACGTGAAGCAGTTGAAGCAGGTCTTTCCCTTCAACGTCGACAACGTGCTCGACCTCGGCGTGGTCGCGCGCCGCCGCGGCCTCGGCCAGACCGGCGTGCGCAACCTGGCCGGCATGCTCCTGGGTTTCCGCATCCCCAAGGGCAACCGCACCTCCAACTGGGCCGCGCCGCGCCTCTCGCCGCAGCAGATCAACTACGCCGCCACGGACGCCTGGGCGAGCCGCGAGCTGTACCTCAAGTTCGAGGCCGATGGCTTGCTGTAGTGACGAGTGATGAGTGATGAGTGATGGGTAGTGGGAGGCACTTACCGCGTCGCTGTTTCATGTAATAAAATCAACCTCCTCAACACCCACTGTCAGGTTCGCGTAAGCCTCTGCTGCTAAAAAAACGGTCGAGTGAATGGAGGAAGCTGAAGCGTTCTTGGCCCCCGTCACTCGTCACTCGTCACCCGTCACTCATCGCCCCAGGGAGCACTGCTTGAAGATCTCGCGTCGCGCATTCCAGTCGCTGCTGGCCCTGCTTTTCGTTTCGGCCGCAGGCGCCGCAGCCGTCCTGGCGCAGGAAGCGCCGAAGCCGTACGAGCCCACCATCGGACAGGAGGGCAAGGATGTCGTGTGGGTGCCGACGCCGCAGGTCCTGGTCGACAAGATGCTGGACCTGGCGAAAGTGACGCCGCAGGACTACGTGATGGACCTCGGATCCGGGGACGGCCGCAACATCATCTCGGCGGCGAAGCGCGGCGCGCGCGCGCTCGGCGTGGAATACAACCCGGACATGGTCGAGCTGTCGCGCCGCGTCGCGGAGCAGGAAGGCGTCGGCGACAAGGCCCAGTTCGTGCAGGGCGACATGTTCGCCGCCGACATCTCGCAGGCGACGGTGATGGCGCTGTTCCTGCTGCCCGATAATCTTTCCCGGCTCACGCCGAAATTCGTCGACCTCCGGCCGGGCACGCGCATGGTGCTGAACGGCTTCGGCATTCCCGGCTGGGACGCCGACGTGACCGAGCGCGCGGAAGGCGACTGCGGCAGCTGGTGCACGGCGATGCTCTACATCGTGCCGGCGAAGGTGGACGGCGCCTGGCGGCTGCCCAAGGGGGAGCTCCGGATCGAGCAGAAATTCCAGAAGTTCACCGGCACGCTGTCGCAGGGCGGCTCGACCGCGCAGATCAGGGACGGGCACCTGAACGGCACCGAGATCACCTTCACTGCCGGCGGCGTCAAGTACGCGGGCCGGGTCAACGGCGACGCCATCCAGGGCAACGGCGGGACGTGGAGCGCCACGCGGGCACGGCCCAAGGCTCAGTGACGATTGACGGGGACGAGTAAACCTCGTCCGTCGTCCGCTCAGCGCAACTCGCGCTTCGCGAACGCCACGATCCTCTCCAGCGCATCGACCGACGCCGGCGCGTCCGGCCGCTGGGGTATGAACAGCTGCTTCTCGCCTTCGTAGAGGTGCAGCTCGACCTTGCCGCCCGCCTTGCGGTAACCGGCGACGAAGCGGTCGAGATTGGCGCGGGGATGGTTGTAGTCCTGGACGCCCTGCAGGTACAGCACCGGCGGCGTCAGCACCTTGTCGCCGCGCTCGAGCGCGATCGTGGTGCTGCCCTCGGCCATCGCGGCCTCGTTGCCCCAGTACTTCAGGTGATCGTTCGCGACGTGGTCGGCGAGGTCCGAATCGCCGTCCGCTTTCAGCTTGAGGGCATGGTGGTAGCGGCCGAGCGGATCGATGACCGGCCAGCCCATGATCACGCACCCCACCGCGGCGTCGAAGTCTCCCGCGAGCGGCAACGCCGCGTAGCGCGGGTCGCGCGGCTTCATCGCCACGAGCATCGCGATGTGGCCGCCGCTCGACGTGCCGAGCAGGCCGATGCGGCCGGCCCGCGCGCCGAACCGCGCCGCGTTCGCCTTGAACCAGCGCACCGCGTAGTTCACGTCGGCGATCGAGCCGGGGTAAGCGGCGTCCGGCGGCATGCGGAAATCCACCGCGGCCACGACCACGCCGCTCTTCGCCAGCTTCTCGTGTATGACCTTGTTGTTCAACCGCGTGCCCCGGCACCAGGCGCCGCCGTGCACTTCGACGATCATCGGGAACGGCCCCGCGCCCTTCGGCCTGAAGATGCGCGCGAGCAACGGCTTGTCGCCGTGGCGCAGGTACTCGACGTCTTCGATGTCGATTTCGTGGACGGTCAGTGTTTCGGTGGTCATGATTCAGTCCCGTGATGGGTGATGGGTGATGGGTGATGGGTGATGAGAGTAACCCAATGGCGGCCACCCGTCACGGGTCACGGGTCACGGGTCACGAGAATTTGACCGCGAGGACGACCAGCACGACGCATACGACGACCACGATCGCAAACAGCACCCGCGTGCGCACGCGCAGGATCTCGACCGCATCGACCAGGCGCTTGTTCTGCTCGGCGAGGTTCGTCACGAGTTCCGACGCCGCGGCGAGTTCGCGGCGCAGCTCGGCGACCTGCTCCTCCAGCGCCCGCTGGTCGGCGGCGACCCCCTGCCCGGTCGTCCGCGGCGCTTCCTGCTTTTTGACCGTCTCCCACAGCTTGCGGGCGCCGACCACGACCGCCGGCGCCGCCGCGAGCACCTGCGTCCAGGGGATGGCTTTGAAAACGGTGATCCAGCCCGCCATTTCAGCCTCCGCGCCGCATCCCCGCCTCGAGCAGCGCCTTGATCTTCGGTTCCGG
>CAZOQY010000017.1:14030-21272 GCA_964581835.1 uncultured Streptomycetaceae bacterium
ATTGAAAGGGATGAGGGATGAGGGATGAGGGATGAGGGATGAGGGATGAGGGACCAGACCGCGTATTCCGGGCTTTAGTTCATTCTCCGTGCTTCATCCGCGATTCCAGCAGCACCTTGATCCGCGGCTCCGGCTTCCAGTAATTCGGGCCTTTCAGAAACTTGCCGTTCGCGTCGTAGATCGGTCTTCCGTCGGCGCCGAGCTTGCTCTCGTTGCTGTCCATGATGACGTCGAGCACCTCTTCCAGCGGCAGCCCGTACTTCAGCGCCTCCGAGCGGCAGTAGACGATGATGTCGCCCAGCAGGTCCGCGATGGCGGTGAGGGCGTCGGCGGGGTCGCCCCCATCCCGCGCGTGCTTGACGATCTCGTCGATCTCGTGCACTTCGTCCATCAATGTCGCCTTGAATTTCACCAGCCGCTCCGCCACGTCGGCGGGCAGCGTCGGCCGGGCGTTTGCGGGCAGCTTGTACATCGCGTTCATCGCGGCAATGCGCTGCGCGAAAGATCTCGTCATGGTGGCCCCGTCACTCGTCGTTACGCCATCCAGTATAGTCTCGTCCCGCTACCGCGGCCGGGTCCGGGCCTGGTTCATTTTCCCGGCGCCGGAAAGCAACCGGCGCTTGACCGTCCGTGCAGCGCGGTGCTAGTTTCCGAGTGACCCGAAACTGCTTGGGTGCTTTCACAAAATCATGCCCGGCACGATTTCGTTTGCCCCCGCCACGCCTGTCCTTGCCTGCGTCGTGATCGCCGCGGCGCTCGCCGCCGCCGGCGCGCCCGTCGCCGCGCAGCCGGCGTACCCGGTCAAGCCCATCCGCGTGGTGGTGCCGTACCCGCCCGGCGCCGGCACCGACCTCCACGCCCGCGCGCTCGCGCAGAAGATGACGGAGTCGCTCGGACAGCCGGTAATCGTCGACAATCGCAGCGGCGCCAACGGCATTCCCGCGATGGAACTCGTGGCGAAGAGCCCGCCCGACGGCTACACCCTCGTCTACGCGCTGCCGGCGCAGTTTTCGGTCAACCCCGCGCTGTACCCGAAGCTGCCGTACGACCCGGTGCGCGACTTCGACCCCATCATGCTGGTGGTGAGAACGCCGCTGGTGCTCTACGCGCACCCCTCGGTGCCGGCGAAATCCGTGAAGGAACTGGTCCAGCTCGCCAGGGCGCGGCCGGGAGCGCTCGTACTCGCTTCCGCGGGCAACGGCTCGGCCGGGCACCTGTGCCTGGAGATGTTCCGCACCCTCACCGGCACCCACATCCTGCACGTGCCGTACAAGGGCGCCGGCCCGTCGATGATCGATCTCCTCGCCGGCAATGCGCAGCTCTCCTTCCTCGCCTGGAGCACCGCGGGCGGCCACGTGAAGACCGGCAAGCTGCGCGCGCTGGGCGTGACGCAAGCGAAACGCGCCGCGGCGCTGCCCGATCTGCCGGCGATCGCCGAGACGCTGCCGGGCTACGACATCGCCAACTGGTACGGGGCGGCGGGACCCAAGGGCCTGCCGCGCGCGGTCGTCGCCCGCCTCAACCAGGAAATCGGGCGCGCGCTCGCCACGCCCGAGCTGCGCCAGGGATTCGAGCGCGAGGCGATCGAGCCGATCGGCGGCACACCGGAAGCGTTCGGCGAGCACATCAGGAGCGAGATGGTGAAATGGGGCAAGCTCGTGAAAGCGAGCGGCGTGAAAATCGACTGAGGGCGCCATGAGCGTGACCGCTAAGAAGTCCGGCATCGGCGCGACCGTCCCGCGCAAGGAGGACCTGCGCCTCATCACCGGCAAGGGCAACTTCAGCGACGACGAGCGCCCGGAGGGCACGCTCCACGCGGTGTTCGTGCGCTCGCAGCACGCGCACGCGCGCATACGCGGCATCTACATCGAGAAGGCGCTCGGCGTCTCTGGCGTGGTCGCGGTGCTGACGGGGCGGGACATCCTCGCCGACGGCCTGAAGCCCATCCCGCACAAGCCGCTGTCGATCCATCCCGCCGAGCCGAAACTCGCCAACCGCGACGGCTCGCCCGTCTTCGAAGCACCGCACTACCCGCTCGCGACCGACCGCGCACGCAGCGTCGGCGAAGCGGTCGCGGTGGTCATCGCGACCTCCATCGACATCGCCAAGGACGGCGCCGAGCTGGTCGACGTGGACTACGAGGTGCTGCCCGCGGTGACCGCGACGCCGGTGGCGACCGCCCCCGACGCACCGCGGCTGTGGGACGGCCTGCCCACCAACGTGTGCTTCGACGGCGATCTCGGCTCGCGCGAGGCGACCGAGGCGGCGTTCGCGCGAGCCGCTCACGTCGCGAAGCTCGATACCTGGGTGCAGCGCGTCACCGGCGTGCCGATGGAGCCGCGCGCGGCGATCGGCGAGTACGATCCCGCGACGCAGCGCTACACGCTGCACGCCGGCAACGGCGGCGCCGTGCGCCTGAAGCAGGACCTCGCGCTCACCCTCGGCATCCCGGCCGAGCGCGTGCGCGTCCTCATGGGCGACGTCGGCGGCAACTTCGGCACGCGCGGCATGATCTACCCCGAGTTCGCCGTGGTGGCGTGGGCGGCGCGGCGCGTCGGCCGCCCGGTGAAATGGCTGTGCGAGCGCCACGAGGCTCTCGTGAGCGATTACCAGGCACGCGATCTGGCGGTCAGCGCCGAGCTCGCGCTCGACCGCGACGGCGTGTTCCTCGCCATGCGCGGCTCGAACGTGAGCAACGTCGGCTCGCACCCGACCAACTTCGGCCCCCTCAAGAAGGGCGTCGAGATCATGTCGAGCATCTACCGCGTGCCGGCCGCGCATTTCCGCGCGCGCGCCGTCGTCAGCAATACCACGCCGACCCGTCCCTATCGCAGCGCCGGCCGGCCGGAAGTGATGTTCGTGATGGAGCGGCTGATCGATCTCGCCGCGCGTGAATCCGGCCTCGATCGCGTCGAGCTGCGCCGCCGCAACCTGCTCCAGTCGAAGGAACTGCCCTACGCCAACCCGTTCGGCCTCACCTACGACAACGGCGACTACCACGATGCTTTCGAGAAGGCGCTCAAGCTGGGCGACTGGGCCGGCTTCCCCGCCCGCCGCGAAGCGGCGCGTGCGCGCGGCAAGCGCCGCGGCATCGGCATCGCCAACTACGTCGACACCGCGACCGGCGTGCCGCGCGAGCGTGCCGACGTCACCGTGCGCCCCGATGGCACGGTCGACGTCGTCACCGGCATCGTGCCCAACGGCCAGAGCCACGAGACGACCTTCTCCCAGGTGGTGACCGAGTGGCTCGGCGTGCCGATCGAGCGCGTGCGCCTGATCTGGGGCGACACCGACATCGTGAAGGCCGGCGGCGGCGCGCATTCCGGCCGCGGCATGCGCATGGCCAGCGTCGTCATCCACAACGCGATCCAGGAAATCCTCAAGAAAGGCGCGCGCATCGCCGCGCACCTGCTTGAAGCCGACCCGAGCGTCATCCGCTTCGAGGACGGCCGCTTCCGCGTCGAGGGATCGGACCGGTCGACCGGACTGTTCGACGTCGCCGCCGCCGCCGAGACGTCGGCTAACCTGCCCGCCGACCTGCGCGGCCCCCTGAACGCGTTCTGCGACATGAATTTCAACGAGGCGAGCTTTCCCTACGGCTGCCACGTCTGCGAGGTCGAGGTGGACCCGGAAACCGGCGTGGTCGGGATCGTCCGCTACTCCGCGGTGGACGACGTCGGCCGCGCGGTGAACCCGCTGGTCGTGCACGGCCAGGTCCACGGCGGCATCGCGCAGGGCGTCGGCCAGGCGCTGATCGAGCACGTCGTCTACGACGACGCCGGCCAGCCGCTCGCCGGCTCGTTCATGGACTACGCCATGCCGCGCGCCGACAACTTCCCGTTCTTCGACGCGGAAGTGACCGAGGTGGCCTGCACCACCCACCCGCACGGCATCCGCCCCGCCGGCGAGGGCGGCATCACGCCGGCACTCGCCGTGGTCATGAACGCCGTCGTCGACGCGCTGTCCGAATATGGCGTGAGGCACGTCGAGATGCCGGCGACGCCGGAGCGCGTCTGGCGCGCCATACGGCGCGCCAAGGAGGAAGGCGGAAGTCGGAAGCCGGAAGTGTAGTCCCCGCGTCGCGGGAGTTTTTCCCTTCCGGCTTTCGCCCCGGAATTATTAAAACGAGAAGGAAGCATGAAGAAGACGCTCATCGCCATTTCGTTCCTGTTGCTGCCGGCGCTCGCCGCCGCGCAAGGCTTCCCCGCCAAGCCGATCCGGCTGATCGTGCCGTTCCCGCCAGGCGGCGGCACCGATTTCTCCGCGCGGCTGCTCGCGCAGGCGCTGGCGGAAGGGCCGGGCTGGCAACTCGTCGTCGAGAACCGCCCGGGCGCGACCGGGCGCATCGGCACCGAGCTCGCGGCCAAGGCGGCGCCCGACGGCTACACGCTCCTCGCCGCCACCGCCGGCCCGAACTCTATCCTGCCCGGCGCCGGCGCGAAGCTGCCGTACGACGCGGTGAAGGACTTCGCGCCGATCACACTGGTCGACTCGGCCGACTACGTGCTGGTGGTGCATCCGTCGCTGCCGGTGAAAACCGTGCGCGACATGGTCGCGCTGGCGCGCGGCAAGCCGGGGCAAATCACTTTCGCCTCGGCTGGCAATCTCTCGGTCGGTCACATGGCGGCCGAGCTGCTCAAGCATCACGGCAAGCTGGACATGACCCACGTCCCGTACAAGGGCGGCGGGCCGGCGGTCGTCGCGACGATGAGCGGCGAGACCTCGATCTATTTCGGCGGCACCAGCATCGTGCAGCAGGCGAAGGCGGGCAAGCTGCGGGCGGTCGCCTCCACCGGCACGAAGCGCTCGAAGGTGTTCCCGGAGCTGCCGACGGTCGGCGAGACGCTGCCGGGCTACGCCATCGCGCAGTGGGTCGGCATCCTCGCGCCGGCCGGCACGCCGCGCGAGATCATCACGACGCTGCATGGGGCTTTCGTAAAGGGACTGAAGAGCCCGAAGACCGCCGAGCAGTTCACGCAGGGCGGCACCGAGCTCGTCGCGAGCACGCCGGAAGAACTCGCCGCGCACATCCGGACGGAGATCGCCAAGTGGCAGCAGGTACTCAAGGGCGCCAAGGTCGCCCTTGAGTAAGGCGAAGCGTCGCAGATACTACGTCGCAGATAAAGCGTCGCAGATAGAGCGTCTCAGATAAGGCGATTCGCATTGACAAACTGAGGAACGCTTCGCTTCAGGCGCTTTATCTGAGACGCCTCACCTGAGACGCATTATCTGCGACGCTTCACCTGAGACGCCTCTTACCCAAGACGCTAGCGCTGGTCCACCCTGATTCCCGCCTTGCGGATCACCTCGCCCCACTTCCTGTATTCGGCGTGGAGGATCGCGCCGAGTTCCTCGGGCGTGCTGCCGACCGGCTCGCCACCGTCGGCGACGATGCGCTCACGAATCTTCGGATCCTGCACCGCCCGCGCGACGGCGGCGTGCAGGCGGGTGACGATGTCCCGCGGCGTGGCCGCCGGCGCGAACACGGCATACCACTGCAGCACCTCGTAACCCGGCACGCCGGCTTCGGCGATGGTGGGGATATCCGACGCCACGGCCGCGCGCTTCGACCCGGTCACGCCGAGCGCGCGCAGCCGGTTGTTGCGAACGTGGGGCAGCGCGCTCAACAGGTTCGACATCATCAGCGTCACCTGTCCCGCCACGACATCGATCATGGCCATGCCCTGCCCCTTGTAGGGAATGTGCAGGATCTTCGTCCGGGCCATGTAGTTGAACAGCTCGATGGCGAGGTGCTGGCTCGAGCCGGCGCCGCCGGCCGCGATATTGAGCTGGCCGGGCCGCGGCCGCGCGAAAGCAACCAGTTCCCTGATGTTCCGCGCCGGCAGCGACGGGTGCGCGACCATGACGTTGGGCGTCACCAGCACCTGCGAGACCGGCGCGAGGTCCTTCAGCGCGTCGTACGGGACGTTCTTCAGGATGTGGGGATTGATGGCGAGCGAGGAGACGCCCATCAGCAGCGTGTAGCCGTCCGGCGCGGAGCGCACGACGTGGTTGACGCCGATCGTCGTGGTCGCCCCGGGGCGGTTGTCGACGATGATCTGCTGGCCGAATTGCTCGGTCATTTTCGGGCCGATCAGCCGGGCCGTAATGTCGGTGCCGCCGCCCGGCGTGGAACCGACGACGAGGCGCAGCGGCTTCGAGGGGAAATCCTGCGCGGGCGCGACGCTCGAGACTGCGGCGCAGCAAATCGCGAACGCGCAACGAACGAATTCACGTGCCATGGTCGGGTTCCTCCTCCTTGGCGCCCGTGCAGCGGGCGGTCGCACAATATGGAATTGCGTCCGTGGAATTGCGTCCGGCTTTCTATCGGCGGACTGAAATTCATTCTAGCACCGCATCCGCGCTATGATTGAACAAACGAGGAGGAAAACAAGGTGAAACATCGAGGATCGAACCCGCTCGCGCTTTGCGTATTGACCGCCTGCCTCGCCGCGGCCCCGGCCGCCGCGATCGCGCAAGGCTATCCCGCCAGGCCGATACGGCTGATCGTACCGACGGCGCCAGGCGGCGGCACCGACATCTCGGCGCGCATCATCGCGCCCAAGCTCTCCGAGTTCCTCGGGCAGCAGGTCATCGTGGAGAACCGCGCCGGCGGCAACACGGCCGTCGGCAACGAATTCGTCGCCAGGTCGGCCCCCGACGGCTACACGCTGCTGATGGGCATCAGCTCCATCACCATCAATCTCCACACCCAGTCGAAACCGCCCTACGACGCCATCCGGGACTTCGCGCCGATCACGCAGGCGGTGATCGTGCCGCTGGTGCTGAACTCCCACCCGTCGCTGCCGCCGCGCAGTCTGAAGGAGCTGATCGCGTTCACCCGCGCGCGCCCCGGCCAGTTGAACTACGGCACCGGCTCCGTCGGCAGCAACCCGCACCTCGCGATGGAGCTGTTCCTCGCCATGGCGAAACTGAAGGTGGCCCACGTGCCGTACCGCGGCATCGGGCCCGCCATGATCGACCTGGTGGCGGGCCAGGTGCAGCTGATGATGGCCAACATCCTCGCCGCGCTGCCCCACATGAGAAACGGCAGGATCCTTGCCCACGGCGTCAGCAGCGCGAAACGCTCGGCGGTCGCACCCGACGTGCCGACCATCGCCGAGGCCGGCGTGCCGGGCTACGAAGTCGTGCAGTGGTTCGGCATCCTCGCGCCGGCGGGAACGCCGCGCGAGATCGTCACCCGGCTCCATTCCGCGTCGATCCGCGCGCTGCAGGATCCCC